>JAOUMY010000012.1 GCA_029881255.1 Gammaproteobacteria bacterium
TGCAGAGAGCGGATTGCACTATAATTATTTTCGGTACTATGATCCGAGTTCGGGGAGATATGTGACGTCTGATCCGATTGGGTTGGACGGTGGGTTGAATACGTTTGGGTATGTTGGGGGGAATCCTAATAATCGAATTGATCCATTTGGGCGTAGTCCTGAGGATGTTTCAAACGCATGGAAATGGCTTGAAATTAACTATCCTGAATTAACTAAAGATGTAAACTACTACACAAATCCCATATTAAACTATACTCTGTACAGTGGCATGGCGTATGGAAACAGTATCGTTTTTCGAGAAAAATATTTAACCGATTGCCTTAGTGACCAACAAGTTGAGGAGCTAAAGGATACATTGATTCATGAACTCTTGCATTTACATTTAAGCAAACAATTGGGTGGTGATTTTAACTATATGGCCTCGGATATATACAGCGGCGGAGAGTATCATGACTGGGTATATCAGAAATCAGCAGAAATTTTACAATATTGGCAAGGTACCGTACCTGCAAATTCAGCCAGGCCAAGTATTAATACTTATCCTAAGTAGAAAAATATTAGAGATTAAGAAATGCTAAAAGCACTCAAAAATAAGGCTGTATTTGTATTGGTTATTGCATTACTTTTTCTATCGGGCTCTTACTGGATACTGCCAATTGTATATCAGTTGACTACGCACTTTGACGGAGAGTCAAAAGCAAAACAAGTTAAAGCAAAGGCAGATTTAAATCTGATTTCCAAATATGTTGCTATATATGAGAAACTAAACGGCGTGTACCCTAGAGATCTAGAAGTTCTTGTTCCAGCCAATGGGGGAAGTGTTAATGAGTGGTCAATAAATAAGATTCCTATCGACCCATGGGGGAATCCTTATAACTATATAGTGAAAATAGAAAATGGAAATGAAACATTCAGGTTGTGGACTTATGGAAGTGATCAAAAAAAGGGTGGAATTGGTGAAGGTGAAGATTTGCAAGAAACTTCTGAATAGTTCTTTCAATTTTAATGTCTACTTATCTGCCTACTGTTCAATTATTTAAATTACGTGCTATGTATCGATAAGCATGGAGTGTCACGCCATTCAAGTGATAGACTCAAAACAGTGGCTTAGCACGAGATCTCGAAGACAACACAAGCATCGATCTCGGTTTCGCGGGACAGTATTATGATGCAGAGAGTGGATTGCACTAATTTATTTTCGGTACTATGATCCGAATTCTGGGAGATATGTGACATCTGATCCGATAGGGTTAGATGGTGGGTTGAATACGTTTGGGTATGTTAAAAATCAACCGACAATCTCTGTCGATCCGTATGGATTAAATCCGTTTTTGGTGGTTGTGCCGAAGCCAGGTCCGATAGCAAATCCCATTGCTAGTCCTGTGCCTGGAGTTAGCGACGTGGATAATGATGGTATCGACGATAACGTAGTTCCTTTTCCCGGTCGTGGAGACACCCAAAGTAAAGGTGAAAATTGTCCGGCTGAACCAGAGGAAAAGGACCCCTGTGTAGTAGAATGGAATTATCTAAGAGGCCTATGGGAAGATATTCGGAGAATCGAATCAACTCGAAGTTTGCCATGGGATCAGATAAAGCAAATGAAAAGGTACTATAATGATCACGCTGAACGGTACAATGATACATGCGCAGCGTTAGGAAAATACCCAACTGCACCAAAATATTCAATCTTTGAACTTAGGTAGCGTTATGAGTTGTGAAAAACTAGATGAAAATGAATTAAAAGAGGCGTCTTCAATATTAGCAAGAATTATCGCGGCTAATTCGCATAATACCTTTTCTATATCAGTAAATGAATTGAGTGAACAGATTTATGTAGAAGCTATGGGATTTTGTAATACATTGATCAGTAACAATTGTGATCCCAATTCCGTTTCTAGTGCGATGAAATATCTGTCAGAAAAGCACACTTTTTCCTTTGATAAGGACAATGGCATACACTGGCCCTATATGTTGGAAGTTTTGTTGGAGATCGTCTGTCCGCGAGTAGAGTCTGGTGAATACTCAAAGCCTTTTATAAAAGGCTTTGAAAACATACTTAAAAGCTATAGATAGTTAGCGCGTCTGCAACAAGAATTGAGACTGTACACACATTCTGTGTAACTGCGTTTACACAAAATGTGTCTACAGTCTACGCACTGCCCATGTTTGTATTCTTGTATGACGCCAACGGCAACCGCCTACAAAAGACGACAGATGAGCGCGATCTTGCCTATAACTATGAGACGAACACCAACCGCCTCACCCTGGCCAATAACCGTTCAGTAATTCTGGACGAACAGGGCAACACCCTCTCAGACAAAGACGGCAAACGTCGTTTTGAATACAACCTGGCCAATCGTTTGGTGCGTTTCTATCGCAAAGACAGACTACACGCTAGCTATGCCTATAACGCCTTCGGTCAACGCATCAGCAAGACCCTGCATCACCGTGAAGACAAACATCACGACGATCACGACGATCACGACGATCACGACGATCACGAGGCGTATGGCAAACACGATAAGCATCCACACCAGACGATCGTCTATCACTACGACCTCAACGGCCAGTTAATTGCAGAAACCAAACCGGAAGGGGACTTGATCAAGGCCTATGTATGGGTGGATGCGACACCGCTTGCCCAGATCAGCGGACATGCAAACAAGGGAATTGGTCATGCGAAAGGTAAGCATAAAAGGGATGACAAGAAAGGTGACCGTGAATATGGACACAAACACGTAAAGGAAACGATACACTATCTCCACACCGATCACCTAGGTACACCGCGTATAGCTACGAATACAGACGGTGAACAGGTATGGCACTGGATGGGCAATGCGTTTGGAGATACGCAGCCGGTGTGGATAGATCATCACGAAGGGCATCATGAAGGAAAGGCCACACACAAATCGCATGACGAAGATAACGGACGTGAACATGACGATGAAGAACACATCAACCTCCGCTTTGCGGGACAGTATCATGATGCAGAGAGCGGATTGCACTATAATTATTTTCGGTACTATGATCCTAGTACAGGGAGATATGTGACGTCTGATCCGATTGGGTTGGATGGGGGGTTGAATACGTTTGGGTATGTTGGGGGGAGTCCTCTAAACTGGGTAGACCCTCTTGGGCTTGCGGAAGTATGCTGGAGCTGGGAGGGGCAATGGCCACATAAATATATTTGTGTAGGCGATAAATGTGCGGGAAATTGGCCGTGGCCCGAAGGTAATCACCCAGACTGTCCAAACAGAGGAATGATATTAGAAGAAACCAAAGATGTCGCTAAGTTCTGTACTAGCGATAATGGCGCTGGTGGCGAGTGTGAAAAAGAAGAATTTGACCAATGTGTTTTAGAAAGTATTGGAAAAGCAGGTGACTGTTCAGTGTACGACTGCATGACTAATAACTGTACTCACTGGGTAGATAATGTACGCGAAAGTTGCAAATGGGAAGCAACAAAAAATTGTTGTGCAAAGTGAGATAGTGTGAAGTAGCGACTATGAAAATCCAAAAATCAAAAAGCAATACTGCAGTTGTCGTAATGTTGCCGCTTGTTGCGGGATTCATTTTCTGGAATATTTTCACAAAAGAAAGTTCAGAATCGTTGGCAAGAAATAAATATGCACAGCTAGCTATAGATCAATTGAATGTAGAGATCGGTAAATTCCGGCAGCAACATGGTCGTTATCCGAACGAATCTGGTTGGTTCGTTGAGCTTAAGGACAGTAAACCAAATTCGGTATTTTTAGGAAAAATACCTTTAAAGAATGATGAACCTTTGGATCCTTGGGGCGCTCCGTATAGATATACGAATCCCGGAATACATAATACGGAAGCCTATGACCTTTGGACCTATGGCGCAGACTATAGTCCGAATGGCGAAGGGGAAAATAAAGATATTACTAATTGGAATTAGATCAAGGCCTTCTCGTAGGCAACACATCCGCGTAAAGGAAACGATACACTATCTCCACACACGATCACCTAGGTACACCGCGTATAGCTACGAATACAGACGGTGAACAGATATGGCGCTGGATGGGTAATGCGTTTGGAGATACGCAGCCGGAGTGGCTAGATCATCACGATGAGCATCACGAAGGAAAGGGTACGCACAAATCGCATGACGAAGACAATGGACGTGATCATGATGATGACGAATACATCAACCTCCGTTTCGCCGGACAGTATCATGATGCAGAGAGTGGATTGCACTATAATTACTTCCGATATTATGATCAGAGCACAGGACGGTATGTGACATCTGATCCGATTGGGTTGGATGGTGGGTTGAATACGTTTGGGTATGTTGGGGGGAATCCAAACAGAAATATTGATCTGTTGGGACTAAATTTATGTGATGTGCAGGTTGCCAGTAATTTAATTTCAGATACGTTTCCTGATTTAGATTTTCCCAACGTTACATACTCCTTCAGTTTACCTCGGGGCGTGGACGGAAGAATTATAGACGGCACAATCGTGCTTCCGGCTTATCAGATTTCGGCTACTTTGTCGCCGTCCCAGTTTAGGCAATTGGTAAATACCTTATATCATGAAACACTTCATGCTAATGATACAGTATTGGGGAGTGCTGAAAATTATTGGGGAGACAAATGGGACTCCGCTACAGGAGGATTTGGGCTCGGAGCGCACCACTTAGACATTTGGGAAAAAGCAGATATTTTTACCGAATCGAATAAGGAGAAAATTGATAGGTTGTATGATGAAACCAGCGGAGAGTGTGGATGCGAAAAATAGGATATGTCACTTTAGTTGTCATTACTATAATTGCTACTATTTTTCTCGTACCCCAATATTTTCCGCCAGATGATTCGCGTTGCATGGGAGAGATTGCGAGAATGCATTCTGTTAAAAGTGCCATTACGAAATTTAAGAATAAGTATAACCGATTGCCAAGCGATGTTGATCCCTGGCCTGATCTTGCTGAGTTTCTTGGTTATAATGCGACTCCATTGGATCGGTGGGGAAATGAATATGTGCTGAAATTTGGTAGGGACAAAAAAACAATAGAGGTTTTTGCAAAAGGGTTTGATGAAAATTGCCATTAATTACACAGAGACAGTAAACACCATTCTGTGTAACTGCATTTACACAAAATGTGTCTACAGTCTCCGTTTAGCCGGTGCTGCCTGAATCACACTATTCTTTGGGATACATTCCGCCGACTTTTGGGTATAATCCCGAGAAAATTATCTAAAACAATATCTCATGCGTCGCATCTCCTTATTTTTTCTTTTGATAACACCACTTTTCGGTTCAGTCTCGGCGGCGGACTATTCGACCTATTTTTCAATTGGGCGAGGGGTGTGGGCGCAGCAGCCTAGCTATCGGATAATTTATGACAATATTCAAATACAGGTAAATCCACTCACTGGGCTTGAAGAAGCGGTTAGAGGCTCTGGGGTTCTTGAGCATGAGCCTCTCGACCTGGCTAACCGCAACCATATCGAAATCGGTATTGATATACCATCGGATCTCCTTTCAGGATTTGTCTATGAGTTGAGTTTCGCCGCAAATTTCTGGTATCAGCCGACAGGGAAGACGGTGATATCGGAAGATACAACGCTTATCACCGGGTATACATGGCATGAATACCCCTTGACGATTGGACTTCGGTATACAGGTTTACCCAACGCAACGTCTTTAGCGGCCGGTGTTTCAAAACACTGGTCGTCGTTCCATTCGGTTTATTCGAATCTCAATACCTCGAATGTGCTTTCCTTATCAGTCGATGCTAGAACGCGTTTGGTTCGAGATCTTTACGCGGAAGTTGTATATAGTCGTAACCGATCACCTAGGCACGCCGCGTATAGCTACGAATACAGACGGTGAACAGATATGGCGCTGGATGGGTAATGCGTTTGGGGATACACAGCCGGAGTGGCTAGATCGTCACGATGAGCGTCACGACGGAAAGAGTAAACACAAATCGCATGTCGATGAAGAACACATCAACCTCCGCTTCGAGGGACAGTATTATGATGCAGAGAGTGGATTGCACTATAATTATTTTCGGTACTATGATTCGACTACCGGGAGATATGTGACGTCTGACCCGATTGGGTTGGATGGTGTGAAGAATACATATGACTATGTAAGTGGTAACCCTATTATTCGGATTGATCCAACTGGAAAAAACTGGATTGGGGTTTTTGTACCAGCTGTTTCTATTGGAGTCGGTTTAATCTGCAATTCTAAAGGCATTGGGAAATGCAAAAAGAATTTTCCTAACTACGGTGATCCTTTACACTCTGATTACAAGGGGTTCCTAAAATGTACTAGTGGTATTGCAGGAGTCGTAGGTCTAGGTATGGGAATCAGCACAGATCCGATTGGAGGGGCAGCTTCGGCGGTCGGCGATGCTGTTGGAAATACTAATAATTAGGACTGTGATATGTTCAATTTATTTGTCATTGGGTTATGAAATTATTTAATGTAATTTTGTCGGCATTGTTTTGTTTTATAGTTGCTTTTCTTCCATATATTCAGGCAGCTTCCGGGTCGGGAGTTGACTGGATTATAAGTGTTTGGAAAGCACTAAGTTTGGGAATTGATCTTCCAGAAGAAAGGCTGGCAGAGATATTCTATATCTCAATTGCAGGATTTTTAATTGGTGTTACATGTGTTGTTCTTCTAGTTACAAAAATAACTAAATGGAGTGAATTTTCAGTACTTTTGGGATCGTTGATATCCTTTGCTGCAACAATTTTGTTTGGCGTCTGGATTTTAAGAGATATTCCTGTGATTTCGATCGGTATGATACCTCTAATATTTTCGGTTTTCAGCTCTTTCAATTCAAAAACAAAACGTCAAGTTTCTGAGAATTGAGGCTTATCATAAGCTGGCTCACATTCAATGTCGATTTGGTGCTCATACAATGGCCATGACCTCTACTGCCTTCAAAAAACACAATAGTGAACCAACTCATAAGTATATCCCTGATATTAGGTAAAATACCAAATCTTGGGTATTCGCAGTGGTAAGAAATGACGGTATTCTGCGCATACGATTTAGACTAGCCGAAACAAAAGATATATTCGATAAATAACGGCGTAATCTGCAGAAGGAAAGGCAATATGAACAACAAGAATCAATTTTCACTCCTATTTTTAGTGGCTTCCATGACGATTTTGAATGCGTGCGGTAGTGTTACCGCGCCTGGTGATGAGAAAGACACCAATGTTTCTGCAGTCGTCAGTGAGAAAACGAAAGTCATATTGAATGGCAAGGACAGCACGCTTCAATTGACCGCTTATGCTGTAAATAAGATCGGCGAGCGCTTGGATACGCCACTTGAGTGGCATTCAGATAGTCCGGATCAGGTAGATGTAACACAAGAGGGCATTGTAACCAGTTATGTGACGAATGGATTTGCGCGTATTACTGCATCGGTGGGGGAGCATAGTGGCATACCTTTTAATATCACCGTCGCGACAGTGGCCGTTGATACATCTATTTTAGAGAGCGAACATATACTTGTGGTACCCGTTTTTAATGATCCCGATGCGCCACCGTCTAGCGAGAACCCGTTTAAGGTTACCGTATCGAATGAGCGTGTGGTTAACATAGGCGACAAATTCATTGTTGAAGGTGATAGGTTTTTCGGCGGTTCGGTAGTAGACATAGCGGAATCAAACGGGGGCAAAGTTATCACTGTTTCGCCACTGGCGCCCAAACTGTTATTTAGTGATTTAAAAGTTGAGCAGAAGACCAAAATCGAGAACTTGGAAAAATTCGTAAAACCTGAAGTACGCGATGCCTATGATATTAGCAGCGATGAGGAAGGGCGTCTTACTTTTACCTTGAAAAAAGAAAATGATAGTACACAAGCTAAACCACAGAACAAATTGCTCCCTCGCGCAGCAGCAATCGGAAGCGTCGACGGTAGTGCTAGCTATCGGGAGTGGTTTATGGTCTGTCGTGTTCAAGGGGCTGCGGGCGATACTGATCCTTTCTATATCACTCCTCCGGATAGTATTACCTTCGATTATGATCTCGATCTGGTATTCGATTATGACTCTGAAGGCATTGGTTTGAAGAGGCTCGCGATTGACGGTGTGATCGAGGGCGGGATGTATTTCGAGGCCGATGTTGTGGCGTTTGAGACTGCGACAGAATGTGAGATAGATATATTCGATATCCAGCTACAAGTCGATGGCATATTTGAGGAGTTTTATAAACTGGAGGTTCCTCTGCGAGTCGGAATGTTTGCGGAACAAAACGCCTTCGCGAATACCGGTAATATCAAGGCCAGCGCCCGTGTATTTGGGCAGCTATCAATGGGCTTGCAGTGTGATGCGGAGGGTTGTGGCCCTTTACAACAGAGCAGCGGCGAAGCTTGGGCGGATTTTGACAATATTGTGCCTGATATAAACACCTTAACTGAAACGGTAACCGTCCATCGTAAAGTGATGGCATATTTCGAAGCGGGATTACGTTTGTTAGGCTATGAGTTTTTTGGCTATCGCATCGGTATTTCGGAAACCACCAACATAATGACGGTACCCGGTGATATCGTAAACGAAAATTTTGAATCAGAGTATTTTCTGGCGATAGAGCAGGGGTTTGTGCCTGGTAAACATGAGGGTTTGTGGGCCTTAAAGCCTGTCGCAGAACTGCTCAAATACAAAGAAGATGCAGTGTTCACGCAAACCCTGGATCAACAGATACTTTCACGCTCGCCTCTTAGCGAAAGAGTGACTGCTTTCCGCTACCTAAATGAACAGGGAGAGCAACGCTTAAAGTTAACAGCCAATATTGTGCATACCTCGGAACGGTATTTGAAAATTCCCGAGAATACGAGCGACGAAACGGACATTTACAATATCCAGAATATTCAGTTTTATCGCGTGACTGACCCAGACAACGTCGTCGAAAGCATAAGTGAAGTTGAACCGGAACCACCTGTCGCGATAACACCTGGACGTACACAGTTCTCAGTTTCCGTTCCGGGAACATTTTCAGATGAACCGGACGTAGACTTTTATGCAGTGGTGACCACCAATCGAGGCCCCAAATCGCCTCGTACACTTTCTGATGGAACAAGAGCAGTCTTAAACACAAAATTCTTGCTCGGGAAGGCGATACGTCTCAGTGAGCGATATGAAGTGAGCTTCAGCAACTTCACACATGTAGGAAATTTTAATACTGGCAAAGTTGTCGGTAGAGTGATTGTTACTGATATCGTAGATGGTGTAAGAGTGCCAGTAGCAGGAGTGCCGGTGTCGTTCCTGAAAGACTTCGGGGACACGCCAACAGGCACTTATGAGTATCTTACTGTTGAGACAGATGCCTTTGGCGAGGCGATGGTAGAGCAGAATTATGTATTTGGTCCGGGTTTTTATACTTCCGCCAGTATCAATGTCTATGTTCACAACGATAACTATGGGGAGATCGTTGCGACTTACAATGACGGACCTGCTACATGCCCACCGCCTTGTTTTGCGAGTTTTGATAGCATAGAAATGCCCAATAGCCTGGATCGTATCATCGTTTCAAACGTAGAAGGTTTTCAACGCCGTCTGATGCCCGTTACATGGTTTCGAGAAATCGAATACAAGCCTTTTCGTCGGACGAAGACCAACCGTCATCAAGTATAGAAATAAGATGATTTCGCAGCCCAACATGGTGCTTGACGGCGAGACGAGTCGGTCCGGCTCAGCTGCCTGTTTTGCGCTAATAGCACCACTCTTGTAGGCCTGGGTCAGTTCTTCTGCCATTTCTTTGGTTTTTCGCATGTATTCAGCGCGTACAGCGGCGTCTTTTATAAAACGCGTAGCAAAGTTCACTGCCTGTACTTCGAGTTCTCTTATGGCGGCCTGGGCTTCAGGATCGCTTACGCGATTGTTGTCAGTCATGTGTTAACTTCCTTTCGGGCTTAGACGCTGGATACGAATAAAACGTTTTTCAAATACGTTATTGCGATGTGTCACTTCGGTTAAATCTTTTGCGAAGCGAAAACGTTGTCCGTTAGGTTCAATCGACACTTGGTATCGTGTCTCGGGGAGGAAGTCGAATTCCAAATCGTTTGAGGAAGTGATGCTGGCATTGTCAAACGCGGCAGCGGTGTAGGGTAGGCCTATATCCAGAATCTCCAGTATGTTGAACTGCTGATCGAGTAGTATGAGGTGTAGACCTTCTTCATAAGGGCAGTCGTCGGAGGTTATGAGCAAGTAGTACTGGTCGGATAACTGATATTGTTTTTCCAGCAGCAGTCCAGGGATAAGCAGCCCACAGGGTAATTTTTTATACTGCAGTTCTGAGTCGGTATCAGATTTGTTTTCGAGGGAAAACTCGGCGATTTCTTCCATAATTCATCGACTTGATTTTAATTCAATTTCCTACGAGGGTGACAGTTTACCCGTTTTCAGGGTGTTCGACTACTAGCCCCAATACAGACTAGGGTCAAATACAGTGTCTTTTTGGTCTGGTACTTAGACTTATTCAAACTCTTCTGCTTTACTCTATAGGTAAGTTCAAACTTCATTGTCACATCCCGACAAAAATCTGACGCCAGATGATTGTCTGTTTTGTCCTGTATTTAAAGACCAGGGGAATGACAGCAGTTGGAAGCGTTTGAATTTTTTATCTATTAACAAATAAGAATTCGGTCCTTCAGGCTTGGAATCGCGTTTGCATTGATGCTCTGAATATGTGGTCTACCTGGAACGCGAGATTTTTCTCAGTCTGTCTGGGTTGGTCGCGTATTGATCAAAATAAATTCAAATAGATTAGAAGGAAACAATGATGGGGATCATGTCAAAACATATCACGCATTATATTTTCACGGTACTTTTTCTTTTTGCTTTTTCGAGTGAGTCTCTCAATCAATCGAATGATAGTCACTACGCAACTCTTGAGTATAGTGGAAAGACGACTTCTTTTGATTACTTGAGTGAAGAGTCAAATAGTCGCATTGCACAAAAGAAGCTAAAAGAGTTACATCAACGATCAAAGATTTGGCTCGCTTACGCAGATGCAGAGAAGACGCCGTTTAAGAAAGTCGCTCGTGATGATGTGCATAAAGTGATCAGCACACCGGATGAGCTGGTTATCCGAAAATACTTCGATGAACATCCGAACCTTTTTATGAAACGGCGTGTATTTGAGCTTCAACAGGTAGCGTTTAAAAAGGGAATAGAAGCCAATAGAGTTCGCGATATATTGCAACAAAGCAGGTCTTACCCCGAATTTGTCTTATCACTGATACGAGCAAGAATAAATCACAACTCTTATTCCATCAGTACGACTTCGGAGAATATACCAGCTGACATTCTGGACGATGTCGCTGCGCTCGGAGATGGGCGAGCGGTAGTAAAAGAGATGCCTGCCGGTATACTCGTAGTATGGCGCGTATCGTCGAGTCCGGAACCCTGGTCTTACGAAGAGGCAAGGAGTTTTATAACGCGCACATTGAAGGATGCGAGACTCAGAAAGATCTCAATTCAGAAACCGCGAAATCTTCAACATACGTGACAAAATAGACGACCGTATTCGATACTGTGTCAATCGGGAATTTAACTGCCGTCGGTAGTTGAATGATAGCCGTTTATAATCATTAAAATGGATTCGGCTGGATTTCATGAGTTTCGCGAATTGGTAGATTGGCATTGTGACTTTACAGTACGTCTAATTTCCTAATCCACAAAACCGGGCTATGTATACCCTATGTTGAAATGGTGCATGTCGCAATAGGGAAATTACACTTGTTCAAACTCTGGCATCTGAAACGTAGAATTTAGAGGGTGCTCCTACGAGTCAATTCTCGTTACTTTGTAGTTTCTTTCCACATTCACAGTAATCGCTCCCCATTTGGAATTGCGCACTCGTTCCTGATGCAGGCTGAAATCGTCCTCACTCGCAAATTCTTCGTAGACGTCAAATCGGTTGCCGTTTTCCTTGTCTTGCGTGACCTCAAAGATGAGGCAGCCAGGTTCGCTACGCGTATTCTGAATATGATGAGGCAATTCTTCGAGTACCGCCGGAAGGTCAACGGTGGGTGCGATAATGTAACCTTGTAAGACGACCTTGGACATAGCTGATAATGGTAAATGAATTTACTAAATTAAATAGTGTTCACCGTAATAGTTCAAGGAAAACATATGCTGATATTGACGTTGGAATCGCTGGTGATGATAGAGAGAATTTGTCTCGTAAGAGTATGCGTCTAAATGTTTTTTATGAAATCAAAAACAATAGACAATGAAACCCTGTTAGAGAGTTCAACATGAACTGAATACACTTAAAGGAATTGGTAGCGGGGACCGGATTTGAACCGATGACCTTCGGGTTATGAGCCCGACGAGCTACCAGGCTGCTCCACCCCGCACCTGAAAGAGGTTGGTATACTACCACGGTTTTCTTCGATTACAAGTCCTTGGGAAAATAAAGTAAAAATAATAGATGTGAAGCAGAAAGGTTAGAAGTCAGTACACCATTTCGTGATCAACCTGTTTGACCAAACGCGTAAAAACGACGCGCACAGAATGCGATATACCTCTCGACGCGAGATTTTGTAGGGTATTAATTCGTCCTGTTGTTCGAGGTGGTTTCGAAGGCCTTTCAGTGTGTATAGTCCAATAATCATTGGCCAAAGGCAGGCGAGGCGTAGTCTGACCTGGGTTTTCGGTATGGCCAGAAAATAGGTGAGTGCATCGTCATAGTAGCGTCTGGCCTGTTCCAGTAAAGCCAATAATTCGTTCCTCAATTCCTGCTTCAGAGGCGAGGCTAACAAGTCAGTTGCGTTACTTCCAGCCGCACCAAGTATGTCTCCAGGGATGTAGCATCGACCAATTTCGGCATCTTTGCGGACGTCGCGCATAATATTAGTCAGCTGCAAGGCCTTCCCAAAGGCAATCCCGTAGTGGCTCTGTTTATCCAGTTCCCATCCACTAAGTGCCCCAATATTTTGCGCGCATAGACGAGTCCAGAATTCGCCTACGCAGCCTGCGACCATATAGGTGTAACGATCCAGTTCCTGTCTGCTTGCCAGCGCTTTGGGCGTTTGCACATCCTCAAAATAGTCCAGGTCAAACAACATGCCTTGGGTCAGCGTATCGAATACGCCCAAGACTAAAGACCGCTCGACTTTATCCAGGTGCTTCGCCCCTTCGATGGCGAGTGAGGTCTGTCCGAGTATGCTTTTTTCACTGGCACTAAGTGCAGCGATTTCAGCTTTAGTCAGTGGTGTGTATGGCTTATTGCTGAGCACTGACTCTCGAAACTGCTCCAGTCGCAGGTGGCGGACTTTTTGTGGCCAGTCATGATGGTCGGACAAGGTATCGGCGATACGCGCCAGCAGGTAGGCCAGGGAGATAGGGTAGCGTACGGCGGGGGGCAGAATCTTCAGAGTTAGATAGAAACTACGGGCCGAAAGCTTCAGTTGTTGGAACAACCAGGCGTGAGTTTGTGTAGAGCTTTTGTCTGTGGACATGTGCTTCCAACGCGTGAAAACTGGCAGTCTAATCTAGCATCGGGCACTTATGCCAGTTTCTGTGGCTGGGATTCACCCTCACACGTTAAAAAAGCAAGGGCATGCTTAGTGAATTAGGCCTCAAGGTTTCAGCGACTTACTTGAGAGCAGACGCTGCCAAATGTCCGAGAATATTGCCAAGGCGAGATCAGTCCCTATAATAAGAGCCCGTTTGAATTAAGGACTGAGATAGTAGCCATGAAAAAATACGGTATTCGCGTGACGCTCCCAGAGGGTGATGTGATGAGTTCTTCCCACTTGTTGGGTGCTGATTTTGAGAGCTTCCGCTGGTTTGACTCTGCCGAGGAACGGGACCGCGCATTTAATGACATGCAGAGGCATTTGCCGAATTATCGACGACAGGACTTTGTAACGCAGGTACTCGAAAAGGTAGATCGCTAATCCCCTCCAACATGAAGCCGCACCGACAGATTAGCCAGATATTCAGAGGGATACATGGCTATGTCGATCTTAGCGAGCGAGAAGAGGCGCACTTGCGCCTCATCAAATCCTCATCCACTTATGGCGAAATTACCAATATCGCGGCGCAAAAGCTGATTGATTACATAGGCCTGGGCCCAGATGACGTGTTTTATGATCTGGGCAGTGGTGTTGGCAAGTTAGTGATTCAAACTGCAATGTGTTCACCGGCAAAGAAAATCGTCGGTATCGAATTTTCGCGACAGAGGATCAAAATGGCACGAATGGGTCTGGCCGAGGCGAAAGCGCAAGACTTACTCGAATGTAGCCAGGTGAAATTCGTGTGTTCGGATTTGATGAGACGAAATCTCAATGATGCAACGGTGATCTACAGTTGTTCGACTGCGTTTCCCCCACGCTTTTTCCGCAAGATGGTAAAGAAGCTGGAGGGTATGCGATCAGGGTTTGTTTTCATCAGTTTAAGTGAGATTAAGAACAATCCCTATTTTGATTTAATCGATACCCTGCGCCTGAATATGAGTTGGCTGCCTAATACCCCCGTCTATGTGTATGAAAGAGTCGATCCTTTCAACTAGCGCTAAAAAGGCTAACGCACCACACCCGCGCTATCTACGCGCAGAATAAATCCGTCGGATCCGCCTATACTACTGTTGCCATCCACACCTCCGTGGGCACTACCGATACCAATAAGTTCTCCGCTGGGCGTAGGTAATAATGCAGCAAAGTTTGCGTGACCATTTACAGGTATCTCACTTGTCCAGAGTGGCTGTTCAGCATTTTGATCAAGTTTGCGGATCTGAAGATTGCTCGTTGGCATCTCAGGGCGTGGCGCCTGGCCGGGTCCAAAGACAGGCATAGACATGATGGGGTCAAAGTTAACTTCGATACCTGCGACATAAATAGATTGTGCGTCATCCAGGTAGACTAAATGGGTTTCGACTTGCTTGCCGCCCGTGGATGCCCATTGCCTGCGCCACAGCTCCTGGCCATTGCCATCAGTTTTAAGCAGAAATCCGCCGCTGGTATCGGTACCACTGGAATCAAAACCGCCATGAACCATACCCGGCATATAGAGCTCACCGGCGGCTGAAATCATCGGTCGAGAAACTTCTACATGGCCATTAAAAATATATTCATTCTGTCCAAGTTCCGTTCCATTACTATCGAAACGGAATAAACGAATATTGGCGCTTGGATTGGTGATATGAAACTGACCGCCCATTCCGCTGCCCATATCCATGGCTTTCTGCTCACTAACAACAACGTATAGTGTATTTGCAGAATATACGATACCCATCGCAACTTCGTCGTTTTCGGTACCTTTCTGCGTCAGTAATATTTGTTGACCATTGGTGTCATATTTTGCAAACAACAGATCGTGCTCACCGGCGTTCGTAAAACCGGCGACGGCTCCCATAGTCGAACCCGCCAGATAGATATTGTTCTGTTCATCAAGCGCTACTCCAGCAACCATGGCATGTTTATCGGTAGCGCCGAATTGCTGTTCCCATAGCTGATTGCCATTGGTATCGTATTTGGTGACAAATATATTCGATATCGTCTGCGGCGTGTCCAATTGCGGCATCAGGTTATCAGACTGACCGGTGGCTACAATTTCCGATGCGCTAGTCAACGCTAGTGCGGTGACGGTGTCATAGTTGTTTGCTCCAAATGTTTTCTCCCACAAGGTTGTACCGTTCATATCCATTTTAGCGATATAGGATTGGGTATCGGGAGGTCCGATGTTCGGGGGAAATATGCCAATACTAGGCGCGTTGGGCATTCCAACGGGTAGATCTATTGGCGTTTTACTACCACCAATATAGATATTGCCGTCACTTCCCAATACTGCATCGGCGATGGATTCGTCATCTGCACTGCCGAAATGCTTGGTGCTGGTGGGTTGTGTCGTAACCGTGAATGACCAGGTATGCGGAGTGGCGAACATCGGTTCGTTGGTAGATCTACGAATGTTGGTAGACAGGTTGACTGTATACGTCGCACCCGGTTGCCATGGTTGGGCAGGTGTAAACTCAGCGACATGATCGCGTATATCAATGCTACCTTGTACCGGCACGCTATTGAGACTGATAAAAAAGTTCTGCTGGTTAACGCTGGCGTTTTCGGGTGGATACTCAAATTCCAACCTGACTTTACTATTTACGCTGACATTTTGTGCCCCAGGCTCGGGTTGGTGAGTGAATATGGGAACGCGGTCTTCCGTATTAAACGTCCAGTCTCTTGCATTATCACCCAGATGTTCACCATTGGTGTTGGTGATGCTGTGATCCACGCTCATGGTATATAGGGTTTCGTAATACAGCTTTGCCGGTTTTAGCGTGGCGGTGCGTGTGGCGCTATTATAGCTTAGTTCGGCACGGACTTTTTCATGACCGTCAGATAACCAAAAAGAGCCAGAAGTCAGCGTGGCTTGATTGATGTCTTGACTGAATTGAACGGTAATCGCACTGTCTACTCTAACGTTTCCTCCGCTGGGTGTATGGTTTACGATACGGAAACCGTCATTTCCACTTCCACAGCCAAGAATTAGCAGCAAGCAAAAGTACACCGAATAGACTCGGAATTTTGTGATAAAAAAATCCATTTTTCTCCAACCTGGAATTATTTTTAAGTTATTTGTTTTCTTTATATTGTCTGTTGACCAAGCTTATTTACCGAACGGACATTAATATGCGCTGATTTTTTCCGCAGTGATTACATAGAGCAAAGAATCCATGTTCCCGGTAACGCTGATGCGCGCACCATCATTTAGACTAATTCCCTGATCTATCAGCGTCCCTGGTTGAATAACGCGCAATTCGTAGTTTATCCCTTGATCGGTTGTAAAAAGATAGTAGTCGCGGTTATAACCTCCATAATAAGAATATATCAGGCGTACTATCGTCCCCCGATAAACCGGTGTTTGTTGGCTGACAGCGTGAATTTCTCGCGGATAAAGTACTAATTGATTCGGCGCGCCTTGCAGCATAGGTAAAAGTAACTCGACCTCGGCGCCAGTAGTCATCGTAACGCCACTGAGTGCCAGTGTAGATTCGCTAATGGATACTAGTTTGAGTCCAAGATCTGTCATCACATGGTATCCAAGAAGATTGACTCCACAATCAAGTTGACGAGTTTGAGCTGTGCCTAATACTCTTGCTCGCAGAAGCGGCCCGTATAACATCGGTGCGGGGTTAGAGCTGTATTCAATGTGGGAGACGTTTATGGTGTTTCCACTTAACATCCCGCTGACAACAAGCGGCGGTCCCGCGGTGAATTCAAGTCCAGACGAAAAGGCCAGGGCGGTATCCACACTCAAGGTGTATTCCGTGCCGGAGGAATTGACGAACAGATATGTTCGGGTTAAGCCGTTATCACATAAACGCGTTACCACATAGCCTTCGAAACTTGTCTCGTTGCTAGTGTTGTTGGCATCAAAAAACGCTATACCGTGCAGCATGTGATTCGCGAGGTTACGAACATAGTGCGTTACGCTGAGTTGCATTCCGTCTGATATTACGAAGGGCAAAGTGTTTAGTGTGGCTTCATCTATGGCCAGACGCGTCGAACCTTCGGTCTGAGCTGCAAATTCAAACACGCGCAATACGCTGCAATTCAATTGAAGTGGCGTGAGTTCACCAATAATTGTTCCTGTGATTGGTGGAGGAACCATGGCAATCGTAGGCGCGCTTTGTATGGACACGGCTACGAACGTATCGGCCTGGTAATTACCCCATATCTCCCATGCGCCAACGCCGGGTTGTAAAAGATCTGGAAAGATTTGCTTGTCAATGCGTACGCTCACAGGCCCATTGGAATCAATAAAATAATATTCATTAGCATTGGTTTGTTGACAGTCGACAGCGGCGACATGGCCGAGTAGGCGCGTGTCAGTCGCGCGGGACATACTACTTACATGCATGACGTAGGTAGGACCGGTGTAGCGACCATTGGCCTGCACGCGTTCACCTGGTTGAGGAATACCCATAGGTAGAAAGTTTTGAGCGGGGCCGCGCAGGGTAAATTCAGTACCGTCGTCTCGACGCAAACTAACACTGAATATTCCGCCGGTACAGCTAAAGGTATCTTCTATTCCGATCGCAGTGACTGTGCCGCTAAGTCCCACCGTGATACTGCCCTGATAAGCAATGCTTTCGACCTTGAATCTGTTCTGGTCAATATAATAGCCTGTTACACGAACATTGTCGTCCCAGCTAAAATTATTGTTTGGCGCTGTTGCGCCAAAGATTGTTGTATTGGCATCCAACTCCAGCCGAACACTGCTTGCTGTTGCAGGAACAAACATAGTGTATCGGTTTTGCGTATCGCTACACGATACGGAACTAGCGAATTGACCAATATCACTAATGAAACCAACAACATTGACTTGCTGTTGAGTTGGTGGAATTTTGATAAACGCAGGAGGACGCGTTAGCACTAGTGCCCTCTGTCCATTCTCATCATTGATCCACTGACCCGCAACGAATACGGCCATTCCCGTTTGCAGAGGGGTGCCAGCATCTCGCACATAGGACGGGATGCTAATGCGTATCAATTCACCACTATCTATTCGCATAAGATAACTATCTTCAGAATTGACACCGCTGGTCGGCAAAACGACTTCTATGGTACCGGTGTATGTCTGCTCGATGAGATAATTTTGTATGCTTTCAATTTGGACGACTTTGATGGCCCATCCAGTAAATGGCTGCGGTACGCTTGCACCAAGAATTTTGACACGCAAGCCCCTGAGCCTAAAGTTCATGGCCAGGTCTGTTAATGCTGTTGACAGTTGCAGCGGAATGGTTTGACCGCTTTCTGTTACCAGATGAAATTTTTGTATGTCACTGCCGGAATTTCCGGAAATGAGAAAGCCGGTAAACTGTTCAAGATTCGCTGTACCGCTTTGGATTTTCGTCACTACAAACCACGCTGGATTGTTGCCAGTCGTCTCCCAATATCCAAGTAGTGAGACTTGTTGAGTACGCAGGGATATTGCCTGATGACGTAATGCTTCCTGCACTTTTAGCGTAATCGCCTGGCTACCCATTACTAGCGAAAAGACGTGACTTGCTTGTCCACCTGGCGTTAACGGATCGCCGACCATATAGGCAAGTATGCCGTTGAGATTGGTAAGATTATTTGTTGGTTTGACTGGCGTGGTTTCGCTTTCATCTTCGACATCGATTTCGGACACCTCGATACGCGCTTGCCCAAGAACGGGGTCTCTCTGTAACTGCCCCCGAATTTTTATGTGTGTGCCGATAGCAATTGAACTGAATTCGGTTTGCAGGCCAGGAGGAATGTTCAGCGCATACCAGCGGGCGAGGTCTGTAACCAGCCATAGACCACTACCAGGGAACGCCGCGTTTTGGCTTAGAACGCCATTGAATTGCAATGTGTTGTTGCCGTCATCGCGCAGTCTCAACACTCTGAAATCACTGGTATGGACGACTACGCCACTTTTGCGGCCATCGTATTGCATTTCAATGGTTTCAGGATAGTAATACCGAGGGTTATATCGAACGCGCTTGACCCGGTTTTGTGATACTGCCTGACGCAGATCAGTAAAGTAGTCATCCATACTGGAGACGTTATAGTTGCCCTGTAGAATTTCACTCGGGCGTTCTATATTGCTTCGTGATGTTAAATGTAGAGTGGAGTCTTCCTGTTCCGGACAGTCGCATTGTCTATGTATGGAAAATTCATATTCTTCTATCCCTGAACCCGCCCAGTTTTCCTGCATGCGAGTAAGTTCCGTCAAGAGTTCTGCTGTGGTTATGGGTTCATCAGAATTTTCCGACAGTGCTGGTTGGGAAAGTCCACATGCACTGATGAAGGATAGAAAAGTCGATAACAGAATTGCATAGCAAACCAGACGCACGCCCCAAAATGGGGACGGAACCGCTTTTAATGAGCCCGCCATTGTTTCTCCCCCGAGAAGATTATTTTTTTGATTGCTTTAAAGATTAGTTGAAGCTCAAGCTGAGAGTCAACTGAGCAATTTACTTTTCTTGTATTAACAAAGTGGCAAACCAGAAAATCGAAAATCTGGAAAATACTTAAATAAAACAATGTAATAGCTGGGTGTGAGGCATTTGTGTATAGCTATTAATCGTGACCATCCAGTAGTTTATAAAAATAATATGAAGTAATATGTTTCCTTTTTTGGCAATCATGATTTGGAAAGCGACGGGAGGAATTCGAAATTAAAGAGGATTTGTATGGGGGCGGGAGTTTCTTGTTGCGTGATAAAAAATGAGGGACTCTGCTGGATGCAGTATTCAGTTATCTGTTTTGAAAATAAGTAACAGCTGTGTGATGACTGAAATAGGAAGTAGGAAAATTCTGATGAAAATAATTACTCGATCATTTACAAAAATGAAAAATAGGGTATCCGGTTTTACGCCAGGATGCCGGCTGCTATTTTTGGGTTTAGCGTTGACGGTTTTTTCACTATTCTCGACCGTACACGCCGAGTCTTATACGCTTTTTGAATCCGGTCAGGTACGTCCCATAGTCTTGTCCGAAGATGGGGGCACTCTGTATGCTTTGAACACGCCAGATAATCGTCTGGAGATATTCGAAGTCGATTATAAAAAGCTCAAACACAAGGGATCGGTGCGTGTAGGTATCGAGCCAGTTGCAGTTGCGGTAAGAAACGATGACGAGGTCTGGGTTGTTAATCACCTTTCCGATAGCGTCAGCATTGTGGATGTTTCTGACAAAGAAAGACCTCGCGTCACGCGAACGTTGAATGTTGGCGATGAGCCACGCGATATCGTATTTGCGGGTACGGAAAATATTCGCGCATTTATTACCACAGCGCACCGTGGACAAAATTCCCCTGTCGATCCGCAACTGACTACGCCAGGTGTTGGACGTGCGGATGTTTGGGTGTTCGACGCAAAGACCGCTAGCAGGTCGACTAAGGCGAAGTACGAAACTATCATTACGGTGTTTACCGATACGCCACGAGCACTAGCTGTTTCGCCTGACGGTAAAAAGGTATACGTCGCTGGTTTCAATACCGGAAATCAAACAACGGTAATTTTTGACACTACCGTTTCCATGAACGGCGGTCTACCAAACGCCGTCGTCAATGCGGATATGAATGGCGATGGGTTTGCTGAACCACATGAACTAAATACCGCCGGAGAAATCCAGCCTTCCACCAGCTTGATCGTGAAATTTGATGGCCAGCATTGGGTGGATGACAAAGGACGTATCTGGGATGATCACGTTAAATTCAATCTACCGGATAAAGATGTGTTCGTTATAGATGCAACACAAAGCCCGCCACGCCAGATCAATGGTGAGTTGGGATATTATGCCGGCGTTGGATCGACATTGTTCAATATGGCAGTCAATCCGGTTAGCGGTAAAGTGTATGTGAGCAATCTGGAAGCCAGAAACCAGATTCGTTTTGAAGGTCCGGGTGGCGGCGGTAGCACCGTGCAAGGTCATAATGTCGAGAGCCGTATTACTGTACTCGATAGTGGCGTGACGCCGATACATCTGAACAAGCATATCGATCGCAGCGCGTGTTGCAAGTCCATTCCTAATGATGAGAATGCACGCAGCGTGGCCTTTCCGATGGATATGGCCGTTTCAAGAGACGGCAAGCAACTTTTTGTTGCGGGTTACGGATCTAACAAAATCGCTATTTACGATACCGAAAAGCTGGAAAAAAATAGTTTCGAGCCGAGTCTTGCTGATCAGGTTGTTCTGACGGGCGGTGGTCCGGCCGGTATTGTTGTAGATAAAAATGCACGTTTTGGATTTGTGCTGACACGCTTCGATGACGGAATTTCGGTTATCGATCTTAGAGAACGTAAAGAGCTGTCACACATCACGATGTACAGTCCTGAGCCGGCCAGCATTACTGAAGGCCGTCGTTTTCTCTATGATGCCTCTTTGACTTCTGGCAGTGGCGATCAGGCATGTGCCGGATGTCATGTATTCGGAGATTTCGATTCTATCGCCTGGGATCTGGGTAATCCGGATGGTAGTGATGTGCACAACCCTGGTCCATTAAAGATTGATCACGCAGATTTCGGTTTGCCACTTGATCCTAATTTCAAACCGATGAAAGGACCAATGTCGACGCAAAGCTTGCGCGGTCTGGCAAATCATGGCCCAATGCACTGGCGTGGTGATCGTCACGGTGGTGGTCCGGGTATTGTCAATGAGCAACCCGATGGTGGTTCGTTCAGCGAAGATGCTGCATATAAAGCGTTTAATGGCGCCTTTGTCGGTTTGATCGGACGCAGTGAACCGTTAACCAACGCACAAATGCAGGCATTTACGGATTTCGCCTTGCAGATCACCTATCCACCTAATCCAATCCGTGCTTTGGACAATTCACTTAGCACAGCGCAGGAGGCGGGACGTCAGTTCTTCTTCGATGAAACCAAGATTGCCGATTCGGTATTCCATTGCGGTGGTTGCCACGTCGTGGATAGAGAAGCCAACAAAGCCTTTGGTGTTTCCAAGCCGGGGTTTTTCGGTACCGATGGCAGTTACACCTTTGCCTTCCAGCCACAGTTTTACAAGGTTCCTCAGTTGAGAAATCTGTATCAGAAAGTGGGTAAGTTCGGCATGAGTAATAGCGGCTATTTTCTGGCTGATGATCCATTCTCGGGAAATCCGTTCTTTAATCCGAATCAACACATGGGAGATCAGATTCGTGGTTTCGGATTCATGCACGATGGATCGGTCGACACCACGTTTCGTTTTCACAACATAGTGGGATTCTTGCCGCGTCCAGCAGGTACGGTAACGCCTTTAGATCCAGGTAATCCGGAAAGTCTGCCTATTTCTCCAGAAGGCATGCAGATTCGCCGCAATCTGGAACAGTTTCTGTTCGTGTTTGACAGCAATCTGTTTCCCATCGTAGGGCAACAGGTCACTCTGACAGGAAACGATAGCGACAGCGCCAAGAGCCGTGTTGCATTAATGCAACAGCGTGCAGACCTGGGCGAGTGCGATCTGATTGCGACGAGTGGTTCAAGAGGGTATTTCTATGTTGGTGGTGGAGAATTTATATCCAGCAGTCAATTTGATGGTACCCTCGCGGCTGCAGACTTGATGCAAAATGCAGAAAGACGCGCTCTGACCTACACCTGTGCGGTCCCGGGTAATGGCGTCCGAATCGCGTTGGATAGAGATGAAGATGGTTTCTTTGATGGCGTGGAAATGCGATCAGGAAGTGATCCTGCTGACCCGAACAGCACACCGGCAATATAAGCCGACTTATCACTGTTCAAAAACTGAGGCCACTTTCAAAGTGGCCTCTTATTTTATGCGTTTTCCGTTTCTCGAAATTGGTATGCCTGCGAGACGACCTGACCGACTAATTCCTGGATCTTGTTTAATTGATCGTCAACATTTTCACCCGCTTCTTTGCAGCTGGATTCGAGGAGACCGGCGGCCTCTTGCAATGACGTGGCACCGATAGTTGCGGAGGCGCTCTTCAAGGAATGCGCTAGTCGTTCGGCATTGGTGAGATTGCGGTTTTCAATTTCCGAGGCGATGTCTGTAGTGACATGGGCGTATTGCGCTACAAACATGTCCAGTAACTTCTTATAAAGTGTGCGATCATTGTTCAATCGTTCAAGTGCGGTGGCTCTGTCCACATCCACAATCGCTTGCGTCGGCTGGACTGATTGAGGATTAACCCAGTTGGCGAGCGTCTTCCACATGGTATCGACGGAAATAGGCTTACTGATGAAATCATTCATTCCCACCTCCAATGCTTTTTCGCGATCGCCCGACATGGCGTTAGCCGTCAAGGCAATAATGGGCAAATGCTTTAGTTTTGGATTGGCGCGAATGCTTTGTGTCGTCATATATCCATCCATAACTGGCATCTGACAATCCATGAGTATTCCGTCAAAGTTTTCTGTTTCAAGTATGTTCAATGCTTCCTGGCCATTATTGGCAATGGAGACACGGATACCACTTTCCTGCAACAGGCTTTGAGTAAGCTCCTGGTTAAATGCGTTGTCCTCAACCACAAGTATATGACAACCGCGTAGTTTGCTCACGGCGGTCTTATCGATGTTTTTGCCAGCGTATTTTTGTACGACATTATTGCTATCGTGTCCCAGGGCGACTCGAATTGCGGTATATAACGAGGGCGTTGTTAGGGGCTTGGTAACACAGGTGGAAATGCCCGCAGAATGAAATTCCGCGCCATCATTTACGTCGCCATATGATGTCATTAATATCGTTGGAGGTATTTCGTCACGCTGGTGTAACTGTCGTATCCGTTGCAGGGTCGCGATACCACAGAGATTCGGCATGTCCCTGTCTATTATGATCAGGTCAAATCGTGAATGAAAATCAGACAGCCGCATTTTGGTAATGGCATCTTTCCCTGAATCTGCCAGGCTTACCTCGAAGCCCATGCGCTTTAGCATATTCGCCATGAGCCGTCGTGCATTCGCATTGTCATCGACGAGCAATATGCGTAAGCGTCCAACAGATTTAAAAGGAATCCGTTCCCGAGAAGAGGATTTCGTGTCTTTATTCAGTAAAACCGTTGCATGAAACGTACTGCCAACACCGGGTAAACTGTCGACAGTGATGTTGCCTTGCATTAAATGCGTCAGTTGTTTTGTGATTGCCAGTCCCAAGCCGGTGCCGCCATAGTTTCGAGTGGTGGAACTGTCGGCCTGATGAAAAGAACTGAATAGAGACTGTTGCTGGTCGAGGTTCATACCGATACCGGTATCCTTAACGGAGAAGCGCAAGTAAACCTCATTTGCAGATTCCTGTTCAGTCTGCACGGTCACCAGGATCTCGCCTTTTGCATTGGTAAACTTGACCGCGTTATTACAGAGGTTGACAAGAATTTGCCCCAAACGCAGCGGGTCACCTACGAGGTTTTTATTAACCTCAGGGTGAACATCAAACATCAATTCGATGCGCTTACGCTGCGCCGACAGTCCTATGACTGCCGCGAGATTTTCCAATACATCGTCAAGATTAAATGGTATAGATTCGATTTGCAGTTTACCCGCTTCAATCTTTGAGAAATCCAGGATGTCATTAATTACACCAAGCAGACTTTCTGCGGAGCTATTCGCTTTCGCGATATAGTCGCGTTGCTGTGGGTTTGACGAAAGCTTGAGGGCAAGATTAGACATTCCGATGACGGCATTTAGTGGTGTACGGATTTCATGACTCATGTTCGCCAGAAAACGGGATTTTGCATGATTGGCATCCTCTGCCTTTTCCTTGGCTCTGAGTAGATCCCCTTCGAAATGGATGCTCAAGCGTGCAAAATAAACCAGAACGCCAGTAACAATCACATACACCGTAATGGTGGACGCGAGATAAAAGTAATTATTCGCAATGACGGCATCGACTTCGCGGAAACCGAGCAATCCGTGGTCTGTCAACCATGTAGCAAACCACGCGGAAACAGATAGGAGTGCGCAGCAGAGTAGATAGATTTTTTCATAGCGCCACGAAAAGATGACAAAAGAAAGCGTGAATGCCAGAAGTAGCATTTGTTCAAGATGGCCAGATGGGCCAATGTCGTGGGCGCCTGCGGTGATTGCCAAGGTTGATATGAGCAACCAGGTCAGCCGCGCCACGGTGTGCTTGTGGCGGTTGTGGAAATAGCTTCCCATTAAGAAGCTAAGACATACTAAAAAGGCACAGGCGGCCAAAAAGGGGAGTTTGAAATAGAGCGCGAAAACCACCCACGCCAGACTAAACCACAGTATGACGCGGCATAACAATCTGGAAACGCCTATACGGCGCTGAAAATCAGAGCTTTCCTGGTAACTCTGCCTCTCCAGTTGTTTGTTGAGACTCGATCCTGAGTCCAGCATTTAGTTTCCCCTGAATGACATTTATCATTGTTATGGATAGTGCACGTAGCGGGCGAATACCTACGCGGCGTACTGAAATGGCATTTTGGGGGAAATTCGCTGTTTAAACAAGGGTATTACTCCAAGAAAGGTGGTATTTTCTTCTAAATCCGTAGCTTGTCAGTTCATTTGTTTGCCTGGGACGACACTTTGGTTTTCTATTCGGTCGCAATTCTTGTCCATTCACGACGCTATACTACCGCCTGTCGCATTTCCATTGAGTCGCCAGCCCCTGAGTCGTTAGAGTAGCGACATGCCCACTGCGAGAAAAAATAATGAGCAAACCTCTAACATTTACATTTCCGCTTTTGATGTTGTCGTTAGTGCTCAGTTCTTGTGCCAGTACAGGAATCGATGTTCGTTCAGTTAGAGAAACAGATAGCCTGTTGGTGAAACATGCGCTGGCAGAGAATGAGGCAATTCTGTTGGAACTTGGAAACTTTACGGACCAATTTAGTCGCTACGAACAGGCGAAAGCCCACTATCAAATAGCGTTGAATACACATGACAGGCCATCCACAAACAAAGCCATTGAGATATTCGAAGCACTATTGGATGAACCCCGGTTTGTTGCGGATGTGCGCCGATCGGCTGAATTAAACGCCTACTACGGATCTGCCTATACCCTGAAGGCGAGAGATTTTCCCGGGCTATGGATAGTCAACAATCTCACGCCTGTTGGTTACATACGTATTTACTACGTATGGAGAGGAAAACGCTATCTCAATCGGGCAGTAGACATCGAACCGAGTCATCCGGTGGTGAGATTGATACGCGCCAATACCCTGGTAAATATCCCCCGCGTTTTTGGACAGTTTGCGCGTGGGCGTGAGGATTTCGCATTACTCAGAAAGTGGATGGAAAATCCAGAGGAGAATGAGCGATATGAAATGCTATTGCGTGACGAACGATTCTATATGCCGGTGTATTTCTCTCTTGCAGAGTTCTATCGAATATACCTAAGCCCGGACCAGGCGCGTGAAATCTACGAAAAAATCATTCGGCTTTCACCGCATTCGGTATATGCCGAAGCGGCGCGAACAGCCCTGAACACCTTGCAGACATCCTAAGGAGTAAAACGATGGATTGGAAAACAACGATTGTTATCGGTTTTGGATTGCTGGTACTCAATACCTCTGCATTTTCAGTGACGATATTGGAGAACGAACCGCTCATGAAAGACGCGATGGTTCAATTCTCACTCGCCAGTGATGGCGTGGCCAGCGCAGTTGATCCTGCGCTAACATTTTTTCGCGAATTGCAGCAGCGGTACCCGGAAGATCCCATGATCCTGGCGCGAATCGGCAGTCTAACCTCGATGCAAGCGAGAGATGCATGGGCTCCCTGGAACAAGATGCGTTATGCCGAACAAGGACTGGATATGCTTGATCAGGCCCTGGAAAAAGTCGAACCAGACTCGAAAGATACTTTTCGCGGCGTGCACTATATTCATTCGGTTCGATTGATCGCTGCCATCACATTTTCTCAAATGCCAGGCTTTTTCAATCGCCACGGGCAGGCGGAAAGATTGTTCAACAAAATTGTGAGTGACTCAGCTTTCACACAGACGCCGCAAGATTTTCAGGCGCAGGTATGGTTGTCCTATGCCGATATGGCGGTGCAACAGAATCAGACGCTATTGGCTAGAACACGATTGAAAAAAGCTGCCGCGATCTCGCCTCAGAGCGAGGCGGGCAACAAGGCGACTCAATTATTGCTGAGTGGAGATATCCAATGAATACCAATGTCATTACGCTAAGCAATATACGAAAACGCTATCAGCTGGGCGATTCAACGGTCGATGCCCTGTGTGATGTCGATCTCTCTGTTAACAAAGGCGAGCTTGTCGCGCTTGAAGGCCCGTCCGGAAGTGGAAAAAGCACCTTGTTGAATATCTGCGGATTGCTGGATACCGCAGATAGCGGAGAGTTTTTTCTGTCAGGAAATCCCGTGGCGACGTTATCCGATAGGCGCCGTGCCGATATAAGGCGTAATCAGATCGGATTTATTTTTCAGTCTTTCAATCTCGTTCCAGTGATGTCGGCTTTTGAGAATATTGAGTATCCCTTACTACTTGCACATGTTTCAAGCGGACAGAGGCGCCAACGCGTCAATGCCATGTTGAAGCGCGTTGGACTCGACGGGTTTGCGGGTCACTTGCCAGACAAATTGTCCGGTGGTCAAAGACAAAGAGTCGCCATTGCCCGCGCACTGGTCAAGCAACCTACGCTAGTCATAGCCGATGAACCCACGGCGAGTTTGGATACACATACAGCCGAAGAAGTGATTGGCATAATGCGCGAACTATCACAACAGACCGGGGCCAGTTTTCTTATCGCTACACATGATGCGCGCATGTCGTCACATTGCGCACGACGTATCACTTTGCGCGACGGGAGGTTGCAGTAATGACAATACTGATCTGGCTAAAATTTGCGTGGAAGAATATCTGGCGCAATCGCCGCCGAAGTCTAACCACGATAGGAATTACCAGCGTAGGGGTAAGTGGCTTATTGTTTTTTGGTGGTTTCGCGCTGTTTACCTACGAGTCGCTTGAGGAATTTTCAGCACGTCAACAGGGCCATGTCATCATTGCCCATGCCGATTATTTCGATGTGGAGGAAGAAACGCCTATGTCACTGGGCCTGGATAACTGGCGCGTGTTGCGTGAGCAGATTGAAACCAGGGACAGAGTTCGACGAGTACTACCACGAATTGAGTTTTCAGGTCTTATATCCAATGGCGATAAATCCAGCATCTTTATCGCAGATGGAGTGGATGCCCGCTATGAGTTCACTGTAACGGGTCCGTTCATGAATGTGTCAAGCGGCGATGTGCTCAACCCGGAGCATCAAGGCACTCCACAGATTATGCTCGCCAGCGAGTTGGCCAGGCAGTTAAAGGCGGAGGTCGGCAGTACACTGACATTGCTATCGACAACAGCTGGTGGCGTACTCAACGGAATTGATGTGGAAGTGTCCGGTATTTTCGGCACAGGCATTCCCGAACTGGATAAACGCAAGGTGATGGTGACGCTTGAAACTGCTCAGGCCCTTATTGATAGCCAACGAGTCTCAAAGCTCGCCGTGTACTTGCGAGAAACAACGGATACCTATAATTTTCAGGAGCAGTTACAGAAGGAGTATTCTCATCTAGCAACACGCAACTGGAACGACATGGCGTTTTTCTATCACAAGGTGAAGAATCTGTATGATCGCATTTTCAGTATCGTCGGCGTTGTTATCGTTATTGTGGTGTTGTTGTCCGTCATCAATACCATCTCGATGACGGTAATGGAGCGTACGCGAGAAATTGGTACGATGGCAGCTTTAGGTACCTATCCCAGGGAAATGTTGACGAACTTTCTGCTGGAGTCGGTACTTATCGGATTGATTGGCGCATTTATTGGCGTGGTCATTGCCGGCGCGTTAACGCTGTATCTGCAATTTGCCAATATCATGATGCCTCCTCCCCCGGGTATGACTGAGGGTTATCCACTTAGCATCGCGTTCTCCCCATCGCTATATCTCGAAACGGCATTGGTAATGATTATTGTTACCGCAGTTGGAGCATTTTTCGCTGCACGCAAAGGTGTGCGCAGACCGATAGTGGAGGCGCTTGCACATGTTTAGATGGTTGGGATTGAGCACCGTTCTGGTGTTGTGTGGGATGAATGTTCAGGCGCAGGACGTCGACGATATCCTCAAACAGGCGGACAGTTATCGTCAGACCGCGGAGTCGATTCGTGTCGATCTTGATATTGATACGTATGAAAACGAACAGTTTGACAAGAAGCGGCAGTATCGCGTGTACATCAAACCTGGGAGGCGTTCGCTGGTAGTATTCAAAACGCCTGATCAGATAGGACAAAAAATTTTGCTCAACGGCGATAATTTCTATCTGTTTATGCCACAGTCAAGACGCGCGATACGCATTACCCCAATGCAAAAATTGCTCGGTGAGGCATCGACCGGCGATATTGCCAATATGACCTGGTCAGAG
Source organism: Gammaproteobacteria bacterium (assembly GCA_029881255.1). Taxonomy (NCBI): domain Bacteria; kingdom Pseudomonadati; phylum Pseudomonadota; class Gammaproteobacteria; species Gammaproteobacteria bacterium. Next base: position 29,827 of record JAOUMY010000012.1, read on the forward strand.
GATTACACGGGGACTTTGGCTTCTGCTGCGGTCGATGTGGAGGGAAGGCAATGTATTTTGCTGGAATTGGCGGCAAGCCGTAAGGGTGTCACATATGAGCGCATTGAACTCTATGTCGATCAGAAAGGCTATGCCCCTGTCTTTGCCAAACTGTATCTCAAATCCGGGAAACTCGCCAAGGAGGCCTATTATTATCTTGATAAGTTGAATGGTCGAATGCAAGTCACGCGTATGAAACTGGTTGATAAGATCAAGGATAATCGCTACACCCTGGTCAATTATCACGCTATGTCAGAGATGGCATTTAGCGATAATTATTTCAATTCCCAGTATCTGGCGCGTACCACGATTGAGTGATGACTAATAAAGTGTATAAATATATATTCATTTCACTCACTGTTGTTACAACGCTTGTCAATGTGTCACACGCGCAAGTGACGGGACGAGTGACGAGCTATTATAGCCATCAGTCGTTGTCTGAATCCGGTGTATTTGTTGTTCCGGAAGATTTTCGCGTCTTTCCAGAGGAAAGCGTCAGTCACGAACTGACACTGGCCTATGAACATCGAGGATGGCGCGTTAGTGGCGCGGCGGATGTCAGGCATCAGGACGAAGGTGAAACATTCTCGCAGAGAAATCGACTTAAAGAAGCCAGTTATGATTTTTCGACTGCCGGGCTGGAGGGAAGCGTAGGCAAGAAAGTGAGCAGTTGGGGTGTGTCATATGCCTTTCGGCCACTTGATATTTTACAACGAGAAGTCCGTCTGCAAGATGTACAGACTGACATCGAAGGCATATTACAGGCATCACTGCAAAAAATTTGGGATAGCCGCAGTTTGAGCATGTATTACCTGCCTGATATTGAATATTCTTCTAAAGAGTGGCGTTATAGAGGATGGAGCCTGGCTTCACAGTTGTATATGAACTCGGGGAATGCTGATTGGTATCTGGTATCACGAATAGAAAATACTCGTCACTACCAGTTAGGCGTAGGTTTCTCAAGCGTAGCTGGTGCAAATCTGGAGTTACATGGCGCCATTGCCTATCTTTCACACTACACGCGTCTGTTACGCAGACAAGATGCTAGCCTTGTTGAAATGACTTACCCATACACATATGAGGAGGACCGTCACGGCAAGCAGTTTCTACTTGGTGGAACGGTGACTGCTAATAACGGACTAAGTCTGCTTTTTGAGGCATGGTTTAACGCACTTGGCTATGGAAGGAATGATTGGCAGCGGATTATGGATCTGAGTGAGCAACAGGGCGCAATGCTCGATGTTGGAATTCCAGCGGAGGCTGTGTACGGCAATATCAACTGGAATACGACGATGTATGCTCAACCGGCAGTTGCCAGGTACAATTTGTTTTTACGCCTAAGTTATAGCGATGATAAACTCGATCCTTCACTTGATATTCTGTTTACTCCAGAGGACGGTGGATTGCTAGCACGCCTGAATTTGCGATATCGGATAGCGCCTGTCTGGACATTGTTCAGTCATTTGCGATTGCATGGAGGATATTCAGATTCTGCGTGGGCTCAGTCGCCGATGTCCTGGGTAATAATCGCCGGAACTCAGCTGTCATTAGCAAGCTTGTAATAGCGACATGGGAAAAACAATCAAAAAACGTTCTGTTACCACATTCGTCAAACAATTGAGTCTGGCGATAGTGTTCAATATAGTCGTTGCGCTGATATTGACAGCGATGGGCGGCGAATTCAGTATCAATATCATTTATTCTCAAAGTATAGGGTTAAGCATATTTGGTTTGTCTTATACGGCTTACGTCAGTGGATTGAGTGGCAGCGGTGTTCGATATATAGTCGTCACACTATTAACAATCGTCATAGGCGCCATATTGGGTTCTTCACTCGCGGAGGAAATTTTCGTCGTTACCGGTATTTGGGATAATCCCGGTTCTCGGAATTTTTTGCCAACACCCATTTTCCTGGGATTGTTGTTTGGTGGCGCGATTACCTATTTTTTTCATAGTCGTCTGAGCCTTGCTGACGCAGAGAATCGTGCCCGACAGGAAGCGTTGCAGGTGCTGCAAAAAGACCGTGACTTGACCGAAGCGCAATTGAAATTGGTACAGGCCCAGATCGAGCCGCATTTTCTGTTTAATACACTGGCCAATATACGCAGCCTCATGGAGCATGATGTCGAGACGGCCAAAACGATGTTGGATCATCTTAATCGATACTTGCGTATTTCTCTGGATCGCACCCGCGACGGTAATACCAGTTTGTGTGAAGAGCTGGATATTGTCGAAAACTATCTTTCGATTTTACAATTACGCATGCGAGATCGTTTGAAGTTTTCTATCCGGGCAGCACAATCTGTAGAACATATTTCGTTCCCTCCGTTACTCATACAACCCCTGGTGGAAAATGCAGTCAAGCATGGTCTGGAACCACGTATCGAAGGGGGAAGGGTAGACATCGTGGTTGAACCAGGCGCCGACAATAAACTAATCATTCAAGTGATTGACACTGGCCTTGGACTGGAAACGAATATTTCTCAGGGGATAGGTCTGAGTAATATACGCCAGCGCCTTGCTTCGCTTTATGGAGAGAAGGCCAGTTTGCATTTGGGTGAAACATCGGGAGGCGGCGTGACTGCAACAATCAATATACCGCTGGGTGATAGCAAGCAGGGCTCTAAATGAAAAGTATAGTCGTTGCCGATGATGAACCGGAGTTACGTCGCAATCTTGTGCGTGGCATTATGAAGCATTGGGCCGAGCTTGATGAGATCATAGAGGCAGCCGATGGCGTAAGTGCTTTGAAGGCTATTGAAACACATCGACCTGATGCTGTGTTTCTGGATATACAAATGCCTGGCATGACAGGAATACAGGTCGCGGAAAAATTACCAGAAGACTGCCATTTGGTGTTTGTTACTGCCTATGATCAATATGCGGTCAAGGCATTTGAACAACACGCGGTTGATTTTCTACTCAAGCCCTATACTGAAGATCGATTGTTAGAAACCATTAGCCGATTAAAACATCTGGGAAGGCCAAGAGTTAGCCAATTCGAATTACAAAGTCTGTTTGAGCAACTTGGAAAGAAGGAAAGTACATCGGCTCCTTTACAGTGGATACGCGCGGCCAAGGGTGAAGATATTTCTCTTATCAACGTCAACGATATCGTCTATTTTCAGGCTGGCGACAAATACACCACAGTGAAGACTGCTCAAAGTGCCTACTTGATTCGACTTTCATTAAAGGAACTCGAACAGCAACTCGATACGCAACAGTTTTGGCGCATACATCGTGGAATCATTCTCAATGTTCACTTCGTCGAAAATGCCCGACGAACGATCGATGGCAGTTACAAAATCCAACTACGTGGTTGTAAAGATACGCTCAAATCTAGCCGTGCCTATTCCCATCTGTTTCGCCAAATGTAGACACTCCGGCGTAGACGTTGATTACCCGAAATTCCCGGAAAAAACACTCCAACATAGAAAGGTTTGCACACCTCCTCCCTATCTCAATAGCTTTGAAATACGTCTTCGAACGCATTGACTATTAAAGGAATTCTAAACATTTCTGGAATAATGCCGATATTAGAAAGGATTTCAAGACCGGGAGTTCGCTTCCGGGACTCGCACAGAGAATGAAGGCCTACGGGGGTAAATAATATGGGTTCTGAATTATTTCGTTATACAGTTTTACCGTTTGTGATTTTCGTGTTGTTAATGGTGGGGGTAAGCGCAGGCTTGCAGCAAACCCTGTTGATATATAAGTTGGGTGGGGCCTATACGCACTGGGCAGTGATACTCTTGGGTCTACCGGTTCTAATAGGATTATTGTTACGCATACTGGAGACTTCGCAGCCACTGGTCGTGACGTTCCTGGCAGCAGTTGCATCAACAGGTGCGCTATATTTCCTATATAAGACTTATTTCTGGGCCCAGGCGCCAAGCATATTAAACGCATTGTTTTTTTTCGTTGTGATCGTTGGCGGCGCACACCTGCCGTATTCCCGTGGACCAATCGAACGCTTCTTTGGTGCCCTGGTGTATATGATCAGACCTACGCCTAAAAAGCGCACACGCGCACCGGCGAAAAAAGTCGCGGCTGGAAATACTGGCGCCTCGAGCAGCATGATACCAATGATAGAAATGACAGTCGGTATTGCCTCACTGGCATTGAGTGTTTATTCCATCGCATTTATGGGTAAGGCATAAGGTTTAGTAATTAAAAATTGATGACGATTGCCAGGGACGGTGATGTCTCACCCGACGCAAGGTCTGGTGAAAAGCGTGAATAACAAATTCGGGGACAGACTTGTCATCACTCGAGGTGCGTGCTAAGGTAGTTCCTAATTAAAAAAACGATTCTACAATTTCCTTTTTTCAGATATCACAATGACAACATTCGCGATAACTCGTCATCCACTCGTGTGCGCATTGATTGTGCTGATCTTGCTCGGGCGGATTTTCGGCTTACACGCACATAGTCACGTCGAGTTGGATGAACATCATCACGATCATGGCGAAGTCAGTAAAATTCATCTCGCCAGTGTCGTGGAAGAGGACATGGATTTTAGTCCGCAAAATATACAGGAACAGCATAGCGATCTCGATTTCGAGATTGAGCAGAATGCAATCGTCAAGTTCAAATTCAAGTCAGGTAATCAACTGGAATTAGTCTGGTTTTGCCTGGGCCTGATGTTATTTGTGAGCTTGTTTGTGCGCCTGCTTTTGGGCGTATTTCCTCGTAATCGTCTGATCTTATATATTGACGAACCCATCTACCTGAAGTTTCACGCGCTACGCGCACCTCCTCGCTAATCCGTTTCACTTTTTGTTTTATATCGGGCATTCGGTTGTGCAAGCAAGTGCGCACGGTGTCGAATCGACTTTTCTGAAATACAGAGGGCGCATCTATGCGTTTCGTATTGCTTTGTCTATTGATTATGGCAAGTGCCGGGTTATATGCAGATGATGAGGCTGTCGTTCAGCGCCTGGACCTGAACCAGGCTTATGACCTGGTCGAAAATTCTCATCCATATTTTCCATCCAGAGTCTTTGCACAAGAAGCTACCGTACTAGTCGAGAGACAGGCAGTCATGACTCCCTTACCTTATGTAAAGGTGGAAGTAGAGAATCTGGGAGAACAGGGTGATTACGCCTTTAGGCAACATGGCGAGATCACCTTGAGTGTGGGCAAAGTGTTGGAGTTGGGTGATAAGGCGCTGCAACGTAAGGCTTTGGCCAGTGAACGCAATGCCTTGCAAATGAATGAACAGCATCGTGTCGGTGCGGAACTGTACGCTGAGGTAGCGCGGAGATTCGTGCAAGTGTTGTCTGATCAACAACGTGTAGGGATTGCAATTGAGAAACGCGTGTTGGCTATGCGTGTTGCCAAGGTAGTGGATCAAAGGATAAAGGCAGGAAAGACCAGTAGCGCGGAACAACATCAGATCAACATCATGCAGTCGCGCGCCAGGCTGGATCTTTTACAAGCAGAACAAAACCTGGCTATTTCTCGAACCAGACTGGCTGCTTTGTGGGGCGATACGGAAGCGAAGTTTGACGTGGTTTCCGGTGATTTGTTTGCTCTTGCCATGCACGGTACGTATGAAGAGCTCATCGAGGAGTTAAAAAACAGTCCAATAGTGAAAAAGCGATTACTGGAGGCGGCAGTAATTAGGGCGCGTGGAAAATTGGAACGCGGAAAACGTGTGCCAGATGTCGAGTTGGCGGCGGGTATACGCTATTTGCGAGATAGTCACTCCGGTGCGTTGAATCTGTCGCTGAGTATGCCTATCGGAAGCGGTGCCAGGGCGAAACCAGCAGAGCGTGAGCAACAGCTGTTACTGCAAAGCGAGGAACTAAACACGCTGCAGTTGCAACAAGACTTAAAGTTTCGTCTCTACCAACTCTGGATGGAGCAAAAACAGACAAAAGTGGAATTCGATACCTTAAATCAACACATACTGGTTGAAAGCGAAAACGTGCTTGCAGAAGTGGAGCGTTTTTACGTGCAAGGGCGTTATTCACTCAAAGAGCTAATCTTCGCGCAACAGGCGCTGGTCGAAGCGCGGGAAGAGAGGCTTGTCGCGGCGACAGCATATCAACTTCTAAAGATTGACATTGAACAATTAATGGGGCGTTCGTTCTTCCGGGGAGAACAGCTATGATTCCAAAAAATATTTTTCCATTTGTATTTTTCGTGTTTGTTTTTCTCTCTTTCGCAGGATGTCAAAGCGATCACGAAGATGTTAGTACTCATGGGCATCATGGGGCAGGGGCAGAAGAGGACTTCGAACGTGGACCTCATCGCGGCCGGTTGCTTGAACAGGGAGACTTTTCCCTGGAAATCACCATATACGAGCAGGGCGTTGCGCCGGAGTTTCGCGTTTACGCCTATGAACACGGGAAACCGCTGGCGCCGCAAAAGATTGCGCTGGAAATTGTTCTCGTGCGCCTGGATGGACAGCGTGACACTCACCACTTTAGTGCCGTACAGGATTTTCTTCGCGGCGACAGTGTTGTCACCGAACCTCATTCTTTCGACGTCAGCGTTAACGCCGTATTTAACGGTCAGGCGATGAAGTGGGACTATGAAAACTATGAGGGTCGCGTGCAGATCGCGGCGGAGATGGCGGCAAAATCCGGTATTGTTACGTCGATCGCATCTGCTGGCGTGATTTCGGAAACCATAGCATTGAGCGGTAGGGTGCAGGTGGACCCTGATAAGCTGTCTTTTGCACGCGCGCGCTTTCCCGGCGTGGTGAAAAAAGTATTTCGACAAATCGGCGATCGGGTTAAACGCGGTGACAGGCTGGCGGAGATACAAAGCAATGATAGTCTGCAGGAGTATATCGTCAATGCACCAGTCGGCGGTGTAATCATCGGCCGTGATATCCAGTTGGGCGAGTCTGTCAATCAGGAGAACCTTTTCACTATTGTCGATCTTTCCAGTGTCTGGATAGAACTCGATGTGTTTGAAAAAGACCTTGCGCGTGTAGCGGTCGGACAGAAGGTCAGCGTTTCGTCTCTTAGTGGAGAGCTTGCCGAGGGCAAGATTAGCTGGTTGTCTCCGATGCTTGCCCATGCCAGTCAAAGCATACAGGCGCGAGTGGTGATTTCAAATCGCAAACAACGGTTTCGTCCGGGGCAGTTTGTCAGTGCCGAGTTAGTTGTCGCGCAACATAAGTCGCCTCTTGTGGTGCAAAAGTCGGCGATACAGCGCTTTCGTGATTTCGATGTTGTATTCGCTCGTGTAGGCGATTTCTATGAAGTGCGTATGCTTGAGCTGGGACGTGCAGATACGCAGTGGATTGAAGTTCTCGAGGGGCTAAAGCCGGGTACGCAATACGTCAGCGCAAATAGTTATTTGATCAAGGCCGACATTGAGAAGTCAGGTGCCAGTCATGATCACTAAGCTGCGAGGTTCCCGCATATGATAGAAAAAATAATTGGGTTTTCCCTTGCGCACCGAGGGCTGGTACTGGTGCTCGTCGTCGCTGTCAGTGTGTTTGGGTTGTTTCAGTATCAACACTTACCCATAGACGCGGTTCCCGATATTACCAACGTACAGGTACAGATCAATACAGAAGCACCTGGGTATTCGCCGCTGGAATCAGAGCAACGTATCACGTTTCCGATTGAGTCGGCGATGGCGGGTTTGCCAAACCTTGACTATACGCGCTCGATATCGCGTTATGGTTTGTCGCAGGTGACAGTTGTTTTCAAAGACGGGACGGATATCTATTTGTCCCGTCAATTGATTAATGAGCGACTCACCGAAGTGCGCGACCGCCTGCCCGCAGGACTGGAACCATCGATGGGTCCGATCGCCACCGGTCTGGGCGAAATATTTATGTATACCGTGTCATCCGATGCACAAGCAGAACATGACCCCATGTTTTTACGCACTGTACAGGACTGGATAGTGCGTCCACAGTTGCGGCAGACTCCGGGTGTTGTCGAGGTAAACACGATAGGTGGGTACGTCAAACAATATCATGTTTTACCTAATCCACAACGCATGTTAGCCAATGATCTCAATCTGCGCGATATCGTTGGCGCCCTGTCGCGCAATAATCAAAACGTCGGTGCCGGTTATATCGAGCGGTTTGGCGCGCAGTATCTGGTGCGTTCACCGGGACAATTAACACGTATCGAGGATATCGAATCAATCGTGATCGCAAAACGTGATGGCGTGCCGATACGTTTGGGCAGTGTCGCCGAAGTAAAGCCCGGGAGCGAGTTACGCACGGGCGCAGCAACACAGGACGGCAAAGAAGTCGTGCTCGGCACGGTGTTTATGCTCATGGGCGAAAACAGTCGTGAAGTGTCGCGTGCAGCAGCGCAAAAACTGGAAAAGATAAAAGCGTCTCTTCCCAAAGGCGTCGAGTTAACGCCTTTATATGACCGAACCACGCTGGTGGATAAAACCATAGATACGGTCAAAAAGAATCTTGCCGAAGGAGCACTGCTGGTTATTGCGATATTGTTTTTATTGCTCGGAAACTGGAAAGCGGCGCTGGTAACCGCGACTGTGATACCCGTAGCAATGCTGATGACGATAAGCGGCATGGTGCAAAGTCGTGTATCCGGTAATTTGATGAGCCTGGGTGCGTTGGATTTTGGTTTGATAGTCGATGGCGCTGTGATTATTGTTGAAAATTGTCTGCGTCATCTCGCCGCATTTAGCAAGACTTACGCTAGTAGACCCGATCTGGCCACGCGATTACAAATTGTACGCAAGGCGACAGTCGAGGTGATTCGTCCCAGTGTGTTCGGTGTAATGATTATCTTGATTGTATACCTGCCGATATTTGCGCTGAGCGGTGTCGAGGGCAAGATGTTTCATCCGATGGCCTTGACCGTGGTGATGGCCTTGAGCGCAGCACTGCTGCTTTCGTTAACGGCTGTACCCGCAGCGGTGGCATTGTTTGTCAGTGGCCGAGTTGACGAAAAAGAAAATCGTATTATGCACACGACGCGCGTTCTCTATCAGCGGGGTTTGCGATGGGCGATGACGCGTCAATCATGGGTAATCATCTTCGCCGTGATACTGGTGGTCTTATCAACTTTACAGGTCACTCGTATGGGTAGTGAGTTTGTGCCAAGTCTCGACGAAGGTGATGTTGCCTTACATGCTTTACGTATTCCAGGCACAAGTCTTGAGCAGGCGATAGCGATGCAGGGCGTTCTAGAATCAGAATTGCAACGCCTACCCGAGGTCTCTCACATCTTTACCAAGATTGGTACCGCAGAGGTGGCCACAGATCCGATGCCACCACACGTGGCCGATACTTTCGTTATGATGAAGCCGCGTGAGCAATGGCCGGACCCGCGCAAAAGTAAGGCGCACCTGGTCGAGGAACTGGAAGCCGTTGCCCGCAGTGTGCCGGGAAATAATTACGAATTCACCCAGCCCATACAAATGCGTTTCAATGAATTGATTTCCGGCGTTCGATCAGACCTGGCGGTAAAGGTCTATGGTGATGATCTGGATACGCTTACCGAGCTGGCAGATCAGATTGAACACCGCATCGCAAAAATTCCTGGCGCTGCCGATGTGCGCGTGGAACAACTCAATGGTTTGCCGTTGTTGTCTGTTGTGCCGATACGTCGACGTTTGGCTCTGTATGGAATTGATATTGAGACCGTGCAGCAAAGTTTACAACTGGCTGTCGGTGGTGAAACCGTCGGCCAGGTGTTTGAAGGGGACAGGCGTTTCGATCTGGTGGTGCGCTTGCCCGAATCGTTGCGTCAGGATATAGAAACACTGTCGCGCCTACCGATTCCTTTACCGGGGAAGGGAAGCGAACGCGTTGTCGATGCAGACAACACAGGGTTGATCCGCGATCTTCCCCATCATATTCCGCTGCGGGAAGTGGCAAATATCGAGGTCATACTCGGTCCCAATCAAATCAGTCGTGAAAATGGGAAACGTCGTATCGTGGTAACGGCCAATGTGCGCGGCCGTGATCTCGGCGGTTTCGTGCAGGAGGTCCAGTCGGCCGTTGCCAGTGATGTGTCGATACCCGCGGGCTATTGGCTCGAATACGGCGGAACGTTTGAACAGTTGATTTCAGCCTCGCAACGTTTTGCGGTTGTGGTGCCGCTGACCTTGCTAATTATTTTGGGGCTGCTATTCATGGCCTTCGCATCGATAAAAGATGCCTTGTTGGTATTTAGTGGCGTTCCACTAGCACTCACAGGAGGCGTGGCGGCGTTAGCTTTGCGTGATCTGCCCTTGTCGATTTCTGCCGTCGTCGGTTTTATCGCTCTGTCCGGTATTGCGGTGTTAAATGGCGTGGTGATGCTGTCATTTATTCGTGAATTGGTAGGGCAGGGTCAGGATATACTGACAGCTGTATACGAAGGTGCGCTAACACGTCTGCGTCCGGTGTTGATGACAGCGCTGGTTGCCAGTCTTGGGTTCATACCGATGGCGCTCAACGTCGGTACCGGCGCTGAAGTCCAGCGCCCACTGGCTACCGTGGTAATCGGTGGAATCGTGTCTTCGACACTATTGACGCTCTTCGTGTTGCCTGTGTTGTACCTCACGGTGTATAGAAAAACGAGAACTGTGCCGCGTCGGCAAACTCTTCCGAACCCTGGCTGATGTCAACTGTTTCACAAAAAGTCCTGCAGCATTTCTGTGGTCTTTGAGGATTTGAACTTTCCGGCAAGTTTTTCGGGAACGCCCTGGGCAACAATACGGCCGCCATTGCGACCGCCACCGGGACCCATGTCGACGAGCCAATCGGCCTCTGCCATGATGTCCATATTGTGCTCGATAACAATAAGTGAGTTTCCCGCATCGACGAGTTGGTGAAACACGTGGATGAGTTTTTCCACATCGGCCATGTGTAAGCCGACTGTTGGTTCATCGAGAATAAACAGCGTTTGGCGCGTGTTCTTGCGCGGTGACAGACTGATATCATCATGCGCCTTGGTGATAAATGACTTGGACAATTCGGTGACCAGTTTAATACGCTGCGCCTCGCCACCACTGAGCGTCGGACTTGCCTGGCCCAGGGTCAGATAGCCCAGACCGATGTCCTGCAAGAGTTTGAGGCTGACATAAATGGATTTGTGTTTTTCAAAAAATATCACCGCCTCGTCAATATTCATCTCCAGTATGTCGGCGATATTTTTACCGCGATAGGTAATATCCAGGGTGTCATCGGTAAATCGTTTGCCATTGCATACGTCACACTTGAGTGACACATTAGGCAGGAAACTCATCTCCAGCCTTTGCATGCCCTGGCCTTTACACGCTGGACAGGTGCCTGTGCTGGTATTAAAGGAAAAACGACTGGCGTTATAACCACGTACTCGGGCCTCTGGCACATCGGCAAATATGCGACGTATTTGATCCCAGAAGCCAATATATGTTGCCGGGCAGGAACGAGGCGTTTTACCGATGGGCGACTGGTCAACTTCCAGTACGCGTTGCAGTGTTTCATGCCCGTGAATAGATTTACAACCGGAAAACACAGCTTTGCGAGTTTTCTTGCCGACGTTTTCACGGAGATTATTCAATAACACGTGACGTATCAGCGTGCTCTTGCCGCTACCGCTGACGCCGGTGACGACGACAAATCGCCCCAGGGGCAATTTGACTGAGACCTCGCGCAGATTGTGCAGATTGGCCTTTTCGATGCTCAAAAAAGTTTCGGCCTTTTCTATGCGACGCGGATACATAGGATGCTTGAGCGGGTTAGCCATATAACGGCCGGTGATCGAGTTTTTATTTTTTTTAAGTTGCGCCAGTGTCCCCTGGGCAATGATTTCTCCGCCGCGCTTTCCGGCACCTGGACCGAGATCGACAATATGTTGTGCCATGCGTATGGTGTCTTCGTCGTGTTCGACAACGACCAGTGTGTTACCTTTTTTCTCCAGACTTTGTAAAGACTTTAACAACATCTTGTTGTCGTGGGGATGCAGGCCGATGGTCGGCTCATCAAGTATGTAACATACGCCCTGAAGATTGGTACCCAATTGAGCGGCAAGCCGTATGCGTTGCGCCTCGCCGCCAGAAAGCGTTGGTGCCGCGCGGTTCAAATCCAGATAGGCGAGGCCGACTTGCGCAAGAAACTGCAGGCGTGACACGATCTCTTTAACGATATCCTCGGCGATGGTTTTTTCGCGGGCTGCGAGTTTCATTTTCTGAAACTGCTTGAGTGTATCTTCGACATTCTGTCGCGTCATCTGCGCGATTGATTGCTGTTTGAACTTGACTGACAGGGCGACAGGATTGAGTCTATCGCCGTCACATTGCGGACATACCCGGGCTTCCTGATTATCGTCTTCGTCATAATTCTCTTCATCGATATCGGTGATATAGCCGTTGCCATGACAACTCTCGCACCAACCGTGTTTAGAGTTATAGGAAAACAGGCGAGGGTCCAGGGCCTCGAAACTTTCGCCACACGAGATACAGGCGCGATGTATGGAGAACAGTTGTGGTTTGCCGCGCTCAGTTTGAATGCGCAACACGCCCTTGCCTATAGTTAGTGCATTGCTGATTTCTCGGCGTAGTTGTTCTTCTTTGTTCGCAGCGACGCGCAACGTGGCGACAGGCAGATCAATGTTGTGTTCTTTGTATCGATCCAGTCGCGGCCATTCCGCTGTAGAGATTGCTTCACCGTCGACAATAAGATGATCGTAACCTTTGTTCGCCGCCCATGCCGCAAGGTCGGTGTAATAGCCCTTACGATTGACGACGAGTGGAGCAAGCAGATGTATAGTTTTGTTGCGGTATTGCTTGAAAATATTGGCGACAATTTCTTCTTGAGATTGCTCCTGTATCGGTATGTCGCACACAGGGCAGAACTGAGTACCGAGTTTGACATAAAGCAATCGAAGAAAGTGATAAATCTCAGTGACAGTCGCAACGGTGCTTTTGTAGCCGCCGCGACTGGTACGTTGTTCAATGGCAACAGTAGGTGGTATGCCATAGATGGCATCGATATCAGCTCTTCCCGCCGGTTGCACGAATTGGCGCGCATAGGCATTGAGTGATTCCAGATAACGTCGTTGTCCCTCTGCGAACAGGATGTCAAACGCAATTGTGCTTTTGCCGCTACCACTCAGGCCGGTTATTACCGTGAGCTTGTCGCGTGGGATACGTAAGTCGATATTCTTCAGATTGTGTTCGCGCGCGTTGTGTATGATGATGGCATTTTCGCCAGTGGATTTTTTTGTGGCGGAACTGGTGGCGCTAAAGGCTTTGCCTTGAAAGTAATCACGAAGGGCGGCAGAAGTGTGACCGTTTTTCTTGTTCGCCAGCGCTTTTGGCGTGGCGCAGTCGATCAATCGACCTCCTTGATCGCCACCTTCCGGTCCGAGATCGACAACCCAGTCGCTGGCGGCGATGATATCCAGGTTGTGTTCAATAATAATCAGCGTGTGTCCGGCCTCGCGTAATTGCTGGAAGGCGCCGAGTAAGACCTTGATGTCATGAAAATGCAGACCGGTTGAGGGTTCATCGAAAAGAAACAACATGCGCTGTTGTTGTTTAGCCGAGGTCCTGGCCAGGTGTCCAGCGAGCTTCAATCGTTGCGCCTCTCCTCCACTGAGCGTTGGTACCGGTTGACCCAGACGCACATAACCTAGTCCGACATCAACTAATGGGCGCAGGCTGCGTAACACCGCTTCATGACCGGCGAAAAACACCAGTGCTTCTGTGACAGAAAGGTCGAGAATATCGGCCACTGACTTTGCCGGGTAGTCGGTTTTGCTGTCCGGCAATAAAGAAACATCGAGAATTTCCTTGCGATAACGCGTGCCATTGCATTCGCCGCAGCGCAGATAAACGTCGCTGAGAAACTGCATCTCGATATGTTCGAAGCCATTACCCGAACAGGTAGGGCAGCGGCCATTACCCGAGTTAAAGCTAAAGGTGCCAGGGGTGTATTTTCGTTCTTTCGACAAGGGCTGCGCGGCGAACAGTTTGCGTATCTCTTCCCAGGCGCCGACATAGCTGACCGGATTTGAGCGCGTGGTCTTACCGATGGGTGATTGATCGACAATGTGTACCGCCTCGAAATAGTCGTGTCCTCGAATATCGGCGTGTTTGCCGACGGATTCCACTGCGTTGCCCAGACGCTTCTGCAAACCAGCGTATAGAACGCTGTGCAGCAGCGTCGATTTTCCTGAGCCGCTGACGCCAGTCAGTGTGGTAATGCAATCGGCGGGAAAGCGCACATCGAGTTCTTTGAGATTGTTCTCACACGCGCCCTTTATCTCTATCCAATGGGTATGTTCTCCCGGTGGACGATGAATGAAATTTTCCGGCAACACCTCTCGCTTACCACTGAGGTAATCTCCAGTCAGCGAATTCTTTTGCCGGGTAATATCCTCAGCCGGTCCAAAAAAAACCTTGTTGCCGCCTAGTTCGCCTGGGCCTGGACCAATATCTAACAAATAGTCCGCGTGGCGCATGATGTCGGCATCGTGTTCAACCACGATCAAGGAATTGCCGGCATCGCGCAGACGGAGCAGGGTCTTTGCCATGCGCTCGATATCGCGGGCGTGCAGTCCAATACTCGGTTCATCGAGAACGAACAAGGTATTGACCAGCGAGGTACCCAGCGCGGTGGTGAGATTAATGCGTTGCACTTCACCACCGCTGAGCGTGCGCGATTGGCGATCGAGGGTCAAATACCCCAGGCCGACATCGACCAGATAACGCAGACGTGAACGTATCTCGTCGAGCAATAACTCCGTGGCCTCATCAAAGGGTTTAGGGAGCTGTAGTGATTCGAACAAGGTTAAGGTTTTCTCGATCGGCAGAAACATGATGTCCTGAATGGACAGACCGGGCATCTTGGCGAACACCTCAGGTGTCATGTTTAAACCCGGTGGCATAAAGCGTTGCTCGCGGGGAAGCGTCTTGTCGATACCCTGCTCACAGGCGATACGCCAGAGCAGGGCGTGTGGTTTTAAACGTGAACCATGACATGCGCTACATTCGTCATACGAACGATACTTGGAAAGCAACACGCGAATGTGCATCTTGTAACTCTTGCTTTCCAGCCATTTAAAAAAGCGGGTGACGCCGTACCACACCTTGTCATCGAAATCACCGTCGCCTTCGATAACCCATTGCTGTTGCTTTGCGCTAAGTTTATTCCAGGGTTTATCCGTGGGTATCCCTTTTTTGCGCGCATACTTCATCAGGTCTCCCTGACACTCTATATAGGATGGCGACTGAAACGGTTTTATCGCACCTTCGGCAATCGTCTTTTTGTCATCGGGTATGGCGAGCTGATAATTAATGCCTATGGTACGTCCAAAGCCGCGACAACAGTCACAGGCACCTATCGGCGAATTAAAGGAAAAGTGGCTTGCCTGAACAGGTGAGTAGTCGATATCGCAGGGTGCGCAATGTAATTTATCTGAAAACTGCCAGGTCTCTCCGGTCAGTTCACGCTGGCGCATGGCGCGTATGCGTAAATGACCGTGTCCATGTTTGAGTGCCGCTTCGAGTGCCTCGGTAATGCGATCAACGTTGTCTTTGCTAAAACGTACTCTGTCCTGTATGACTTCGATTCTGTTCTGGTCCTGTTGATGGATAAGGATATAGCCATTTTGTTCGAGAAAGGCACTGACTTCCTTCGGGCTGAAATTGTCAGGGACACGCACATCAAAACTTATCATGATGCTGTCGAGGGATTTCTGTCGCTGCATGCTTGCCAATATCGAGGCCGGCGTGTCTTTCTCTACCGCGTGTCCACACGCGTGACAATGCAATTTTGCGGTGCGCGCAAACAGTAATTTCAGGTGATCGTTGAGTTCGGTCATGGTGCCAACTGTTGAGCGCGAGGTGCGTACCGGATTGGCCTGATCAATGGCGATTGCTGGTGGAATACCATCAATACGTTCCACCTGCGGCCGGTCCATGCGATCGAGAAACTGGCGCGCATACGGTGAAAAGGTCTCAACATAACGGCGCTGGCCTTCTGCATAGATGGTATCGAAGGCGAGGCTGGATTTGCCGGAGCCACTGACGCCGGTGACGACCACCAGACTGTTGAGTGGGATTTTTATATCCAGATTTTTTAGATTGTTTTGTTTCGCGCCTTTAATATCAATGTGTTGGCTGGACATGACTACACCTGTCGATGGCTGGGGGCGTATTATAAGAATTCGCCTATGGAAAAGGTAGCGCGCCTCGACTGGCCAGTATGATCTCTTGTGATAGTATGGCCGCCAACCCATAGTGACCTTTTATTTAATGGACATCCTTGCCAGCTATAAACAGATTTCGACGCATGCGCAGCGGAGTTTTCAACGCCGGTTGATGATACTCAGCGGTAGTCGTGAATGGTGTTTAGCACGATTGAATTCCCTTGCTTCAGCCATCGATAGTCAAAACTTGTTGTGTTTGAGTGATGACCAGAGGTTGCCATTTCCGGTTTTGGGGATTAAGCGTTTTCGCCAGATCCTGGGGCGTGAGTTTCACACCGTTATTCTGGATGGCCATGAGCGTCTGCACCCGGATGTGCTTGGCGCAGCGGCGGGAACTTTGTGCGGTGGTGGTGTGTTCATGCTGTTGTTACCTGATCTGGATGAATGGGTGTCTACAGGTGATGCACTGTTTTCGAATGCTACAGGCTCCGCAAGCAACCGCTTTATTCGACGACTCGTCGACACGTTTTCACCAACGCAATATTCGATTTATCTTTATCGCCAAGATGCCGATTCGGACGCGACGACTTTGTTGGCAAGTGAAAAGACACGAATCGAGATTGATGCGGACACACACCGGCAACGACTGATAACTCACCAGCAAGGCGTCGTCGATGAGATTCAGCATGTGGTCACCGGACATCGTCGACGACCACTGGTGATTACCGCCGATCGTGGGCGAGGCAAAAGCGCCTGTCTGGGGATGGCTGCTGCCAGGCTGCTGGCTCAACGACAGGAAGATATTCTGCTTACCGCACCTCATCGCGCCGCCCTGGATTCGTTATATAAACATGCGCGGATTGAAGGCGTTGATGAAAGCAGACTACACTTTATACCCGTCGATGAGTTATGTCAGAAACCAAGCAAGGGGCAGTTGCTGATTGTTGACGAGGCCGGTGCGATTCCGTTACCACAGTTAGAGCAATTGACAGAACACTATTCACGCATCGTTTTTTCCACCACTATTCACGGCTACGAAGGTAATGGACGTGGATTCGCCTTACGTTTTCTGCATCGACTCGATCAGCTTTGCCCCGGTTGGACTCGCAGTGAACTTACTATACCGGCGCGTTGGGCTGAAGACGATCCGTTAGAAGACTGGCTAAACACCGCGTTATTGCTGGACAGTGATGTGTCGACGCCGGCAACACCGGTAACAGGTGTCCACTTTGTCGAACTGGAGCGGGATAAGCTCGTTGGTGATGAGGCTTTACTCAGAAATGTTTTCGGACTGTTGGTATTGGCCCATTATCAAACCCGTCCTTATGACTTGCGGTTGATGCTGGACGGCGAGGGTATTTCAGTTTATGCGGGCTTTGAAGGCGAGACACTCGTTGCCGCAGCTATAGGCGTGCGTGAAGGGGGCTTGCCAGACAGTCTTGCGCTGGACATACAGCAGGGAAAGAGGCGTTTGCAGGGCGAGGTTTTACCACAAACCCTGGCGCAATATCTCAATCAGGAAAATGCACTTAGCCTGCGCTGTCTGCGTGTAATGCGCATTGCTGTTCATCCCGTTTTACAGGGACAGGGTATTGGCTCACGCATGCTGAGCTTTATTCAGGAATGCGCCGCGCGAGAAGGTCTTGATGCCCTCGGCGTCAATTTTGGTGTGCGCGAGGGCTTATTGCGCTTTTGGCAAACGTCCGGCTATCGCACGTTACGTCTTGGGGTCCAGAAAGAATCCTCTAGTGGTGAGTATTCTTTGCTGATGTTGCGTGAACTAAAACAACAGGACTTTTTACAACCCTATTATGATCGGTTTGCGCAACAGCTATTGGCCGCGCTCAGTGCCCATTTTCGACTGTTGTCGCCTGCGCTAGTCGATACCTTGCTGTATACGGTTGATGTCTTTCCGCCAAAGCTTGGCGATGAAGATATGCGCGAGCTAATAGACTTTGTCTATGGACGTGGCGGATACGAGAGTAGTCTGTTGTCTATCCATCGCCAGCTTGAATCGATTCTGCTGTCTAAACATCATCGTCTGCAACTCACCGATGACGACAGGCAATTTCTTATTGTTACGGTATTACAACAATGTGATATTGCCGTTGTCGAGCAGCAGTTTGATTTGCAGGGCAAGGAAGCGATGCTCCGTCGTCTACGGCAGACACTTGCGATAGTGCTCGACAATGAACCCACGTTGCAATCACGAATTTCACTTTATCGAAACGACTAATCGTCTTCCTGGGTGGAAATGTGTCTCGCCTGTCTTTGAAAAGGACTGGCTTCTGGCACAATCGCGTCGTTTTGCTGACGTTGTTCAAAACGCGTCAAAACATTTTCCAATGTCCCTTTTACACCGGAGATGGCAAAGTCTTTTTGTAATGCGGGGAGGAGTTCGTCCGTCGTCAGGTGTAAAGCCAGTTGTGCACCCTGGTAAAGCAGATAAAACAGGCGTTGCAGTGATAGCTTGTGCATGCGTTGCGTTTGTCGATATATCCATTGGCTCAGCGCCATGAATCGTTGAAACGGATGTTCGCCAAGAATGAGGGGCAGACTGTGTTTAAAACGTCCCGAGTTCGCACACAAATCCCAGTAGCGGGCAAAGCGTGAGATGTCCTGTAACTGAGAAAAGCTGAGCAGATTAGTGGAAAGTATGTTGTAAGGTGGCGCTGGATTGAAGCGCAAACTAAACTCTTCTGTATGTCGAATGATAGGCGAGCCACGCAGGCGTTTCAGAATGCCCACTTGAATCTCATGCGGTCGCAGGACGACCAGATCATCAAATCCGCGGGCAAAACTTTCCAGATCTTCGCCCGGCAGGCCCGCAATCAAATCCGCATGGATATGGGCGTGGGTGTGTTCACGTAACCAGCGCAGATTGGTGCGCGTTTTTTCGTTGTCCTGGCGGCGGCTGATCAGTTGTTGTACTTCGGGGTTGAACGTTTGTACTCCCACCTCAAATTGCAGACACCCCGGTGGGAATTGCACGATTAATTCTTTGAGTTGCTCAGGCAGGTGGTCAGGTATGACCTCGAAGTGCACGAATAAATCATCACTCATATGTTCGAGGAAAAACTGCAGTATCCGCGCGCTGGCCGCTGCCTTGAGATTGAACGTCCGGTCGACGAAGCGAAAACTCCGTGCGCCTCTCTCATACAGAGACTGGATTTGTTCCAGAAACCTGTTTTGGTCAAAGGCCCATGCGGTTTTGTCCAGTGAGGAAAGGCAGAACTCGCACTTGAACGGGCAACCACGGGAGGCTTCGACATAGATATTGCGAGTAGCGATATCCATTTCGTTATATTCCTGGTAAGGCAGTTGCAATTGTTCCAGTTTGAAGGGCAGCGGTGTAACGATTTTATTTTGCGGAGGCTTGCCGTCAAGGATTTCCCGACACAGATCAGGGAATGCCAGATCGGCCTGACCGCAAATAAGATAGTCGGCGTATTGCATGATGGGTTGTTGGAGATATTCGTAACTCACTTCCGGACCACCCAACACGACGACTGTTTGCGGCGATACCGTTTTGATCAGCGCGGCGAGTGCCAGGGATTGTTCAATATTCCAGATATACACGCCAAGGCCGATAACGATAGGCTGGTGCTGTAACAGTTGTTCCAGCGCATCAATCGGGCGGGTATCGAGGATGAATTCCTCAATATGGGTGGCCGCAGTCAGATCTCCCATGTTGGCACGTAGATAACGAAGTCCGAGCGAAGCATGGCTATATCGAGCATTAAATGTCGTGAGAATTACGTTGTACATATCACTGCAGGTTTAGATTTGCAGGCGATGATAGCACTGTTCAGTACCGCCTCGTTTTAATTCTGCCGGTGAAATTTTCGAGGAAGAAAAAACAGCAGGTATTGACAAGGCTAAGTCCTTGTTTTAAGAATGGCATCTACTAAAGTTTTTGTTGTTGGGGACCGTAATCTAACGGCATGCAGATTGCTAAAAGTTAGAATTTTCGTTATGGAAACACTAGGAGGTTTGAATGGCTAAGAAAAAGGCTTCAAAGAAGGCAGCGTCGAAAGCCCGCGTTGCCAAGAAAAAGACAACCGCAAAGAAAGCGACAGTGAAGAAGGCTTCTGCAAAGAAAGTTTCTGCAAAGAAGGTTTCTGCGAAGAAAGTATCGGCGAAAAAGGCCACTGGCGCCAAGCGTGCTGCATCACCTGCACATGCGTCTTTGTTAAAGAGAATTGCTACTGCAGTATCTGAGCAGCGCAAGGTCGAAGTCAGCCTGAAGAAGGCGGACAAGGCAGTATCGGCAGCAGAAAAACGCGCCAGCAAGGCTAGCGCGGCAGCAAAGAAAAAGTCTAATCCGACCAACAAAAAGGCGGTCAAATCGGCAGCTTCTGCTGTGAAGAAAGCCAAGGCGGCGGCGGCGAAAGTGAAGAAGCAGGCCATGGCGGCGGCGAGTAAGGTGAAAGATGCAGAATCCGCTCTTCAGGCAGTCGAGAAGAAGGAAGCGGCAATGAAGAAAGCCGTTGCTGCGTTTACGCGTACCTGGTCTCGCGAGTACGATGCGAAAATGCGTACAAGCAAAGCTTCCACCAAGAAGGCGGCGCCTCGTAAGAAAGCGGCTAAAAAGCCAGCTGTTGCTAAGCCGACCATCGTATCGACTACGGTCGAACCGGAGAAGAAGCCGGATCAGACTCCACCAAGAAGTATATTTGGTAATCCATTTTCTTCAGGTAATTAATCTTGAAACAGGGCGCTCTGATCCAGGGCGCCCTGTCTTCCTTTCTGATGTTCTCTAAACATTCTCCTGTTTGTTTGTGTCCCGCGGTTTGTTTTGTGGGAAAATGGCCGCCTGTCGATTATCTCTCCACCTGGAATTCTTGACCTATGTCTGCGGACGAACAGCAATACCTTAAATTATTTGACGGAATAAGGCGCCTATACGGCAATGAGAAATTTGCCTTGCTACGCGAACTGCATATTTGCGTTATAGGTGTGGGTGGTGTCGGCTCATGGGTGGTTGAAGCGCTGGCACGTACGGCGATTGGGCGTCTTACGATTATTGATAACGACACCGTGAGTCTTTCGAACATGAATCGGCAGTTACACACCTTGCAGTCAACAGTCGATCGCTCAAAGGTAGAGGTGATGCAAGCGCGGGTGCTGGAAATCAATCCGTGGTGCGAGGTGAATGTCATAGACGATTTTCTCACCATGAAAACCTTGCCTGACTATCTCGACCCAGGTCGTGGTTATGACTATGTCATCGATGCGATCGATAGCATCAAATTCAAATCGGCGATGATCGCTCACTGCAAGCGCAACAAGATACCGATGATTATGACCGGTGGTGCAGGTGGTTTAACGGATCCGACATTGATACAGATCGCCGATTTGACCAAGACATTTAATGATCCACTGGCTGCAAAAGTCAGAAGCCAGTTGCGTAGTGATTACGGTTTCACGCGAAATCCCAAACGCCGATTCGGTGTAGAGTGCGTGTTTTCATCACAGCAGCAGGTATATCCAAAAGATGATGGAAGCGTTAGTCATGAGAAACCGGGAATACATGGCGTTTCCCTGGATTGTCGATTCGGCTACGGATCAGCCAGCTTCGTGACGGGAAGTTTTGCCTATTTTGCAGCGGCCAGGGCTATCGAAAAGGCACTCGAACGGCGCCTGAAGAAGACGCCTATTTAGCGCGATACACGATACGACCTTTACTCAGGTCGTAGGGTGTTAATTGAACAGTGACCTTATCACCTGTAAGGATACGAATATAGTTCTTACGCATTTTTCCCGAAATATGCGCTGTCACAACGTGACCATTCTCAAGTTCTACTCGAAACATAGTGTTTGGCAGTGTCTCCACTACCGTACCGTCCATCTCGATGTTGTCTTCTTTTGCCATATGCGATCAGACTTTCTCCAGAAACAGGTGTACAAAAACTTGTGGGCCGGGATTATAGCGCTCCACTCGGGCTAACTCTAGCCCAAATTACGGTTTGTTTGGCATTTTTCACGCATGAAGCCTCTGCACAACGGAAAACTGTCACCCGCCCGAACACGCCATTTTCTCAAAAACAAGGAGTCACCAAACCCATGATTCTGTCGCTAACCAGTACCCGCGCCAATGCAGATGCCATCAACCGAGCGCAACTATTCGGGGATGTCGTGGCCTGCGAGGACGTATTGTACGAGGGGCCACTGATGCAGGGGAAATCGCCTGTGGAGATGGCGCGCATACGCAGTCAGTACTTTTCGCAGCAAGGCATGACTTCGGCAAAAATCCTGGCAGATCGTTATATCCAGCGACTTGCTCGTATACATGACTTTGCGCAATACGATGAAATGATTTTGTGGTTTAGTGATAATTTGTATAACCAGCTCATCTTGTTGCAACTGCTTTACTGGCTATCTGAATTGAATACCGGCCGCCTGGAAATTACCTATATCTCTCCGGATCGCCTTCCTGTGAGTAAACACCTTCGTACATTTGATGTGATGAGCGATGATCAGATCTACCTGTTATACAAAAAGCGTCTGGATATTTCGATCAACCAGATTGATATTGCCCGTTCTGTGTGGCAGGCCATCTGTAGTGATGACCCGCGCGACCTTTTGGGTTTTACTCCGCGTCATTTGGCGGCGATTCCATACCTTGCCGACGCCGTTCAGCGCTTGATTCAACAGTATCCGTCCAAGAGCAATGGTTTGTCGCGTAGCGAAAAACAGATATTGGAAATTATGAGTACTGGCGAAAACGATCTGGAAAAGATTTTTATTCGCACGCAACGCAAAGAAGACAAGCCCTTTATGAATCAAACGATGTTTTGGCTAACCGTCTCGCGTCTGGTACAGGCAGAAATGCCTGCGATTGAGCTTGAGCAAGACGAACCTGATGACGACGGCGACGATGTTATGGAGTTGACGCGTATAAAAATGCATATGACAACTTTTGGTAAAAGTATATTACGCAATCATGATGACTGGATTCATCACAACGGCATTGACCGCTGGGTTGGCGGCGTTCATATACACGACAGAAATATCTGGCGCTGGGATGGTCAGCACAAATCGATTATGCGAACATACGTATAGTCGCCTTCTCCGAGCCTTGGACTCGTATTCAGGCCATGCATACGCAACATAGTATTTTCAATACCGGTTTGTTCGGCAGCCTGTTACTGTTTTTCCCCTTTACTGCTTCTGCAAACAATAATGGGATGCACACAGATCCTATTGCGCCTGTGATACTCGGTGTCACGGGGATATTATTGTTTGCCCTGATCGGACGATTTATCGCACGGCGTTTTGGTCAACCATCGGTGCTGGGTGAGCTCATCATGGGCGTGATCCTTGGCAATATCGGCTATTACTTCGGTTCAGATTTTATCACCGTATTACGCGAAGGGCCGGCGATATTCGATATGTTCGAGCAAACGCTCAGCGGCGTGGATCTGCAAACCGCTGCTATTGCCGCTGTCGGCGAGCACGATGCGCAACGCCTGATCGGTATACTCAACGGCCCAGACGGCGCAGAGTTGATTCAGGTTGCGCATACGGTGGATATCTTTTCCCGTTACGGTGTCATCTTTCTCTTGTTTCTGGTGGGGCTGGATACCTCGATTGGTGAAATGCGCGCTGTTGGTTCGGCCTCATTGCGTGTCGCCGTGGTCGGTGTGGTATTGCCCTTTGTTTTGGGCTTTGCCGCGGCGCGGGTGTTGATGCCCGAATTATCGGTCAGCACCGACTTATTTGTTGCGGCAACCCTGGGTGCGACCAGTATCGGTATCACCGCTAGCGTCCTCAAGGAGATGAATAAATCTCATACACAAGAGGCACACATAATCCTGGGGGCGGCCGTTATCGACGACATCCTCGGGCTGGTGATGTTGGCTATCGTCACCGGCATTATCGTATCGGGTAGCGTCGATGTAGAGAACATCGTCATAACTATAGGTTGGGCGGCCTTGTTCCTGGTGACGGCCTTCGCTTTCGGTCCGATACTCATACGTAAGCTCATTGAGTGGTTGCGACATCTCGATATTGTCGAAGCCAAAATGTTTGTCTCATTTATGTTTGTAATGGTGCTGGCGTGGCTGGCCAATTTTGTCGGTCTTGCCACCATCGTCGGCGCGTTTGCCGCAGGCGTGATTATGCAGGACGCCTATTTCAAATACTGGGGTGATTCCCGGTTTCACAAGATCAGTATCAAGGATTTAATATCGCCACTAGAGGCGATCATGGTTCCAATCTTTTTCGTGGTGATGGGGATACAGGTCAAACTCGAAAGTTTTCTCGATGAAAAAGTCGGCATTATGGCCAGTGGACTTTTGCTTGCGGCGATCGTGGGTAAGATTCTATGCGGCTTCGTCAGTTCTCGTGGTACGAATAGACTGGCCATCGGCATCGGCATGTTGCCACGTGGCGAGGTCGGTTTGATCTTCGCTTCGATCGGTACCAGTCTTGGCGTGATTAGCGATGCCTTGTTTTCAGCCATCGTGTTGATGGTTATCACCACTACGCTTATCGTTCCACCGCTATTGAAATGGGGTTTTAGACGAATATAGCCCGTGATTTAAATTTAGTCACACAGGTTGACTAATGATCCCCGCTTGTCTACGCTTCTACTGAATCGACAGTCACAAGAGAGTAGGCGATGCCTCGTTACGAATTACAACCCACTGCACGCTTGATGTTGATGGCATTTCGCCGCTTTGAGGACTACCTCAGCGAACAACTACATGCACGCGGATTTACTAATGTGAAACCGTCCCACTTCAATATTCTGCGACACCTTAACCCAGAGGGAATGCGGCAGGTCGATTTGGCCCGAGATGCGGGAATTACGAAACAGGCCGTAGGCAAAATGGTTGGTGAGCTGATCGAAGAAGGTTTTATCTCGATTGAGGATGATGTTACCGACAGACGGGCGAAAAAAGTCGTTTACACCGAAACCGGCTTAGACCTGGTCCGTCAAAGCGTGCAAATCGTGAAGGCGCTGGAAATCAAATTTAGTGAGATTCTCGGTATCGAAAGTTATGCCAATCTGCGGACCGGATTGGTGCAAATCATGGAATACTTTTCAGAGGAGGATGAGGAATGAGTAGGAATGACATAGACGATTTGAGACTGTTCACGAATAACATTTGGACGGCGGATGGTAAGTTTAATCTTCTCGGCGCGAAGGCAGGAACGCGCATGACTGTCGTGAAGTTAAGCGACGGCAGTCTATGGATACATTCCCCAATCCCCTGCACGGACGCACTGGCGCAACAAGTCAATGACATTGGTCGACCAGCCTATATTGTTGCCCCAAGCAAGATGCATAATCTCAATACCGGAAGCTGGAAAAAACGCTATCCCGATGCAAAGGTTTTTCAGGCAGAAGGGGCGAAGATCAAATGGGATTACGAAAAAATCGTAATCAATGAGAATGCGTTGTCACCCTGGCGTGGCGATATCAAGCAGCATTTTCTCAGAGGCATGCCGATGGTTAACGAGTGGGTATTTTTTCACGTACCAAGCCGAACGCTGATCGTCGCCGATATGCTGTTTAATTTTCAGGATCCATTGGATAACTGGACGCGGTTACTGACCCGCATGTACGGGGTATACGGCCGTGTTTCAGCCAGTCGCCTTTTTCGCAAGATGATTAGGGACAGACACGCATTTGAGATTTCTCTAAGAGAGATTCTTAGTGATGAAATCGATAATCTGGTGCTGTCACACGGAAATAACGTACTGGGAAACGCGGGCGAAATGATAAAAGACGCCTATGCAGATATTTTGTCGGAAGCACTTGCGTGAATAAGGCATATCCTCAGCCTTGTATGGCTTTTCAGCAAAGGTTAAACTGAAGCCGTTTACAATGCCCAACAATCCAATGTTCGGACTGTGTAGGAACAGGCTGACAAGCCAATAATAATCATAAAATTGGGTATAAATAGAAAAAACAGGCTGGTGGGGAGCAGTACGATGCCGGGTAGTTTGTCCTTCATAAAGCACGGAATAATTCCATTTGTTGCCATTTCTGTTTTGGCACTGATCTCGTCCTGTGGTGAGTCTCTCCCAGGTTTCTCCTTTAAACAAACCAGCGGTTTATCCCAACGAAATGCGGTTTCTCTCGAGGCTAGTAATGTCGATGCCTTTGTTCAAACCCTGTATCCCGTTTTAAGAAGCAATTGCGCCGCGTGCCACGACTCACAGGGGCCCACGCCGAATACCCCGTTTTTCGCCGATGTTGATACCAATGTCGCCCTAGGCGAAGCCTTACAGCGGGTCGACCTTATTGATCCAGTCAATTCCAGAATCGTTCAGAAGCTGGTACTGGAATCTCACAATTGCTGGTCGGGGAACTGTCTGGCTGATGCATCAGTCCTTCAAGCTGCTATTGAACAGTGGGCGGGACTAGCCAATGTCGGCCAGGTTGCCTTTATACAGCAATGCGCCAGTTGTCACGGCGCGAATGGCCAGGGTGTCAATGGCACAATCGGGTTGACGCGTCCACTACCACTGGCGGAGTTGACGACGTTTATTGAAAACAATATGCCGCCAGCCAATCCAGCAGCCTGTGTTGGTGTTTGTGCGGCTGATCTAGCGCAATTCATTTTTAATAACTTCAATGCAAGTAATAGCGGCGTGGTGCAAGACCCGCTTGCCACCTTGCCGGAAAGTAAAGCGCAACTGGATCTGTTATGCGCCCGACTAGCTGCGCAGAATGCACAGAATGTAGTGCGAGACGCGTTTTGTGGAGCTGTTCCACCAGCCATCACAAGTCTTAGAGACCTGCAAGCTGCATTAGGACTTGCGTTTACCAATCCAAATGCGGCCGGACGACGTAATAATGGTCGTGGGGGAAATCCTGCTTTTACATTGGTAGGACATTCGTCATCTCTGGTTGCCCGTTTTACTAACCCGATTAATCCGAGAGCGCTTATATTTACACCGCCAAATGGGCGTAACCAAACGCCGGGTTTGATCGCTATGGGCTTTGTGCGCGGTGATCAATTTGCGGAACTGGTGGTGTCGGATCGCGTCACCAACGATTTGCAATTCTTCCTTTTTACCTTTAAGCAGCAATGCAATCTGACCAATAGTTGCGCTATCGGCGAATTGCTCACACCTGCTGTCGAGAGAAACTGGGTAGACTACACCATCTACGGTCAGGTTGATCTGGCCAATACGGTGTTTGATTGTCTGCAATGTCACCAGACCGGAGGACCGGGAACTCCATCCATACTGCGCATGCAGGAACTGGCGAATCCTTGGAACCACTTTTTGCGTAATAATCGCCAGGGTGGACAAGTATTATTAAATGCCTTTACCGCAGCTCATGGTACTAATGAAGATTATGCAGGCATACCGGCAGCGTTGATTCCTGCATCCGATCCTGCGTTGCTGGAGGATCTTGTCAGAGGCAACGGATTCGGAAACCAGCCTAATGCATTCAATTCCGGGCTCATCGAAAATCAGGTAAATCAAACACCAGGTCAACCGGCTGATAACACAACTCCGGGGACGAGCGCAGAATGGCAGCGTATCTATAACAATACGGTATTGGGACAATTTATCGCGGTTCCATACCACGATATCCTGGTAACTGATCCGGCGCAGTTACAATCGGCAACCCAGGCCTATCAGAATTTTCTCGGTGGCGCACTTACAGCGGCGGCACTTCCAGACATTCGTAACATCTTTATGACATCAGCCTTGCGAGATATTGGTTTTCGTGTAATGGCTGGACTGGATGGCCAGCAGATAATTACCCAGGCGTGTACTCAGTGCCATAACTCTCAGCTAGACCAAACCATCACGCGTGCAAGATTCAATGTGGATTTAAACGCCATGAGTGATACCTTGGGCGGCGTGTTAACTGGCGCTGCTCGCGATGCTGAACTTGGTCTGGCAATCGCGCGGTTACAGTTGCCAGAAAACGACGTTCGACGTATGCCACCGGCATTATTTAAAACCCTGGATGCGACAGAAATCGCCGCAGCCACATCTTATTTGTGCAGCCAAATGACTACCCCTGGCGCGCAATGCGTGAATGCTCAGGCGTTTACGCCTAACCCTGCGCCGTTACCTGCGGCTGGTCCTCCTCCGGGAGGCGGCGGTGGAGGCGGCGGTGGATTCCGTGGAGGCGGCGACTAAGCCATCTCATTGTTGTTTCTTCTAACTTATCCTTTGCCCGTGCCGGGAAACCGGCATTGACTTTGCCTCTTACTATGCTTAAATCTTAGCGAGCGCTCTAGAAAAGCGCATGTGTTTGAAAAGCTTAGGAAGAGAGTGTGGGTAGAAAACGCCAGGTTAGCGACGAACAGATACTGACGACAGCACGTGAGTTGTTCATAGATCAGGGTTACGAAGTCTCTACACGCAGTATTGCGCGAGAAATTGGGATATCGGAGTCCGTGCTTTTCCAGCGTTTTGGCTGCAAAAAGGATTTATTCTTTCAGGCCATGGTTCCCCCTGAGCTTACTGTCGATGACCTGGATCAGGCTGGGCAAAGCCCACGAGAAAAGCTCGAAAATGTCTTCGTCGCATTGTTAAAACACTATCGCAAAGTGCTTCCCGTATTGCTGCCACTCATGTCACATCCCGATTTTGATTTAAAGGAATTCTTTGCCAAACAGGGAGAACTGAGTGATCGACGTGTTCAGTCCAAGCTTATTGACTATCTAAAAGACGAACACAACAAACGACACCTGCGAGTCTATAATCCCGAGGCCGTAACCGGATTATTCTTCTCTGCGATCTATGGCCTGGTGCTATTTGAACGTCTCGGTGCTCGGCATGAAGGGAACCATGAGCTGGCTTTGCGCGCGATGTTTAACGCCTGCTGGAATGGAATGTCTCCAACACCCACGACATAAGCCGAATGCAACCTCGCTTAGGTAATGTCTGTGAGTTGCATAAGGTGGACGACATTGAACGCGTCATGCCTATATTTTCATAACTTCTCCATTGCCTAGCCAGAATGCGTAAATTTATATCGGGTTGTGAATACTTTCTTGTCGCTGATACCACTGCTATTATTTCTTCCTCCTACAATTTCCAAAAAAGAAAGGATAGGTATGACGGGTCACAATGAATTGTTGTTTCCTTTGCTGGGGATGGTCTTTCTCGTTTTTCTGGTGTGGGTGTGGATGTATGTTACACGGATATTGTCGGTAACAGTTGGCTCCCTCAGAGTGCAGGACTACGCTATTCATGATACTGCGAAACCGCGCATGGTGATGTTAGCGGGAGATTGCTTCGAAAATCAATTCGAACTGCCGACACTATTCTATTGCGTGGTGGTGTTAGTACTTGTATTAGGCATCGATACTAGTCCTTATTTATTCGCAGCCTGGGGATTTGTTTTGTTTCGCTGGGTACATGCGGCTATTCACCTTTCCTATAATCGAGTTTTTCATCGGCTGCTTGCCTATTGGGCTGGCGCCATCTTTTTATGGTATCTATGGTTGCGTTTCTTCTTTGATCTGGTTTGATTAAGATTGATTATTTGCTTGCCCATAACGTCACTAGGATCGGCTTTTTTCGATACGCATTTTCAACTGTCGTGGACCCGTTATGATACGGGCTGGTATGTTTGCCGAGTGAAAATATGTTGCCTGGCTAGTAGGCAGAATTAGCATCGAGAGTCAAAGTTCTTTCACCATAGTAACGTCCATTGCTCGTAATGAATTCCCATACATCCGGTTTATTCTGAAATATTCCATGCAATAAATCATCTATTATGGCAATACACGGTTGTCTTAAACCACAGTAATTAAAAATAGGTCCCACTGCATTAAACTGGATACCGTAGCGGGATAACATGCGGATCAATTTCGGTTCCATCATGGCGTACCAATGAGTTAAATTCTTTTCGTGACTCATTGTTACTATCGCTTTGAATAAACCTAGAGTAAGATCACCATAATTACGTCTTTCATTGCTATATTCCTTAAAAGTTTCATTGGTTATTCCGTGTTCCAGGCCTTTTTCCTGCGGTCGACGACGGAAGTTGCTCGCGATAGAGAATCGCGAAATTTCCCCCAGATTAATTCTGTTAATGCGCCACATTTGATCTCGTTCGAGTCTTCTGAGGACTTCAAAATGTTCAATAGGAAATAGGTTGTTTAGGTTCTCTACGTCAGCGAGTACTAATCGAACTGTCGCTGCGGGTATTTTAGTGTTTCTATGCGTGATAAGGCAGTGTACGGAGCGAGCGTCGTATTCATCCGACTCGACTTTTCTATTTAGATTGTAATCTAAAAAATAGCCTTTTTCCTCGCAAAAAACATGATAACGAAGTTGCTGGCATTGTTGTATTGTCGTTTCTGACCGACAATAATCGAGTAAAAAAAATTGATCGAAGTGCGTTGTGATATTCATGACTATCCAAATTGAAATTTAGAGGAGTTTTGAAGCAAGTCTATTCATAGACGTTATTCACAGTGAATTGCAAGCTATTAAGAATGTTTTTCTTGAATGTTTTATAACTTGGTTTATAAATAGTAAGAGGAACTCATTCATTTGGCATGAATTTCGGTAGTAAAAAATATTTTCAACTGGAAAGGTAAGGATGCTGCACCCAGGTAAATGCGATAGGAGAGCGAAAATATTTTGGAGTGCTCCGGCAATTCTTCTTCAACTATTTTTTCTTTTCTGTACTTCAGGCACGGTCGTTGCGCAAACGCTTGTCGCCAATACCGACGTGCCGGTTGTAAAACTTGATCGAAACTTCGTACGTTCCATATTTCTAATGCGTATTAGGGAATGGAGTGACGGAAAGCCCATTACAGTGTTTGTTCTGGAAGGTAAGGAAGCAATCCATAGAGAATTCTGCAGTGAAGTGTTGGAGATGTTTCCTTATCAGCTGCAACAACGCTGGGACAGACTTGTGTTTTCAGGGACTGGGCAAGCACCTTTTTTCGTTAAAGATGAGGCGGAACTGCTAAAAAAGA
Source organism: Gammaproteobacteria bacterium (assembly GCA_029881255.1). Lineage (NCBI taxonomy): Bacteria > Pseudomonadati > Pseudomonadota > Gammaproteobacteria > Gammaproteobacteria bacterium. Next base: position 60,866 of record JAOUMY010000012.1, read on the forward strand.
TTAGAAATACTAGTGGTTCCATCGGGTATATCGCCAGGGAAATGGTAGATGAAAAAATCAAAGTTATATCCGTCGACAGTGAATCGTTGTAATACGACGATAGCTGTTTTAGTTTGGCTGCTGCTTTTTTGTAATACCCATAGTTCTGCGTCGTTTGATAACGGTGTGCAGTATCACGCGTTTGCTACTCAAGCCTATATCAAAACGTCAGGTAATGATTTCTTTGGCAACAGTAGTGATTATGGTAGTGTAAATTTCAGGGAAATTGGGCTTAATGGATCAGTAAGGCCATTTAACAGTCTGCAAATGTCTGCACAAGTGCTCTACCGACAGGCGGGGAATCACGAACATATTGCAGAGTTCTCAGGGTTAACACTTCCGGGGCAATTAAATATCGATTTTGCCTTAGTCGACTACGAAATTTTGCAAAGAGAAAATTATTCCGGCGGAATTCGAGCCGGCAGAATAAAAAACCCTTTTGGACTATATAATGAAACTCGCGATGTGGCCTTTACTCGTCCGGGTGTCATACTGCCGCAATCGATCTACTTTGACAGAGTAAGAGACTTTGCATTGTCGTCAGACGGTGTTCAAGCCTATGGTTCATATAACGCGCCGTTATTCGATTTTACCTTGCAAGCAGCAGTTGCGCGCCCTCGAACAAGTACAAACCTTGAGATTACACTGTTTTCTTCCGATTTTCCGGGCGAGTTTGAAGCGCAAGCATCCACAATTGCGCGTGCAACGCTGGAGCTTTTTGGAAGGACGCTCAAATTGGCATACAGCGATGTTCGCCTTCAACTCTCCTATAGTGCTCTAGCGGTTGAGCCAGTCAGTGACGCAAGTTTTCAATTTAAGCCTAAGTTCTATTCACTGCAATATAGTTCTGAGCAATTCATTTTTACTGCCGAGTATGCGCGACGCACACTTGAATTCAAAAATCTTCTCGCCTATGTGCCGGTAAAAGTGCAAACAGGTGAAAGTTTTTATGCGCAAATACACTATTTAGTAAGACATGATTTGGGAATGTTTACTCGCTATGACGTCGCATTTCTCAATAAGGATGATAGAGACGGTTTAACAATGGAATCAATTACCTCGGGAGCGAGGCCGGCGCACACGCAATATGCGTATGATCTTACCATAGGTATGCATTGGATATACTCAAGGCGATGGTTGTTAATGGCCGAACAGCATTTAATTAGAGGCACGGCATGGTTGCCGGTACAGGATAATCCAATAGCTGCTTCGACCACTAAAAACTGGTGGATGTTTAATTTTCTTGTCTCCTACCGTTTCTAGTTTTACAGGAGATAAAAATTGAAAAAACTAAAACGATTGCTTGAACAAAAACGATTTGTGAGTTTGAAATGGCAGCTGTTCTTCGTTATAAGCCTGATAATAATATCCGTCAATAGCATCTATTTTTACTATCAGAACAACAAAATCGAGATGAAATATGAACAGGAAAGAATGGATAATCGTCGTCAGGATTTGGGTATGCTTGATGCGATTATTCGCCAAAACTCGAGCGAACTACAGAATCTTGGATCGATACTTCCCAGTATGTACGGGTTAAAGCACCATTTTGATACCAATCAGTGGGACAAGGTAGGAGCCGTCATTGAAGATATCTGGCCAAATTTTCAGGTCACTTATGAAATAGAAGGCATAGGATTATTTGATCGCGAAGGAAATATGCTGTATTCATCGGAACCTGACTCTCTTTATCGTATGGATACATCGACGGTTAAAGAGACGGTTTCATACGTTGTGTCCTCCTTGCAGCCGAAATCGGTTGTAGCATGTATGGATGATTGCGCTCAAGTCTCTGTTGTTCCGTATTTGTCAAGAACAAGTAAACTTGGGGCAATCGCTATCTACGCGCCGGTCACAGACATTGTGCTTCGTTTTTCTGATCTTGCCTCCTCAGAGGTCGGTATTCTCGGTGAAGCAGGTTTAAGTCCTACGCGTTTGCCGCGTCTGGATGAATGGCATATGCAGATAGCGGCGCTAACCAATTTCGGCAATGTTTTTAAAGTTCTGGAGACTTTGTCACTGAGCGAAAATTTTTCCGATCTTATAGATAGAAAGGAACTAGTTCAGCTGGAAGACAAAATCTACGATATATTTGCCGTTCCTCTGGACAGAATTGCGGTAAGCAGCCGCGGTTTTCTATTCTTTATTAAAGACGTATCAGAAGATCAGGCAGAACTGGAACGTATTGCGAAAGATAGTTTTCTATTATCACTATTTGGGTTGATCTCTTCAGAGATGGCTATACTCTTATTGCTTTGGCGCCCACTCTCACGCCTTATTTCGACCTCTCATACCTTGCCTATGCTGGCCAGAGGAGAGTTTGCTCGCGCACGTACATTCTTAAGCCGCGCCAATGAAAATGCCTATATCGTCGAAGATGAGATAGATATGGTTAATGCCAGCGCGATTGCTTTGTCTGATCAATTGGAAAAGCTCAATCGAGAGGTTGAGGAATCAACATTGTCACTAAAACGAAATATGGAAAAACTCCGCAGAGAAAAGGATTTCAGTTCCTATTTGTTAGATACTGCACAGGTAATTATTGTTGCGACGAATTCCAGAGGAAAAATTGAGTTAGTTAACAAATATGGCCAGATGCTGTTAGAGATGCAGCCTCAGGAATTGGTTAACAAATCGTTTGATGAGGTTTTTACCAATGGTCGTGAAAGAGATGCGGTCAGAAAGAATATTGAGGAGATCAACAAAGAGAAGAAGCGACATTTCAGCCAGGAAACCAGTTTCATTACGTCAAGCCAGAAACATCGCAGTATTGCATGGATACATTCATTTTTGGGGGATGTAGGCGAGCAGAATGTCACAACACTTTCAGTCGGAACAGATATTACGGAGCGAAAGGAGGCGGAACGTCGTATCACCTGGCTTGCCAATCATGATCCATTGACTGGATTGTTCAACCGGCGGCACTTTAACGAATTGTTTGAAAACTATCTTAATCAAGCCACACGCTATGGAAAATCTGGTGCCTTGTTGTTTTTAGATCTTGATAATTTTAAGTATATAAACGATACAAAAGGTCATCAGACTGGAGACAGGCTTATAAAAGAAGTGGCATCTGCTCTTCGTCGTATAACAAGAAATTCTGATATCGTTTCGCGTATCGGCGGTGATGAGTTTGCGATTGTTATTCCGGATATCGATAAGAATGGCGTTATAGAGTTTTGTAACAATCTGAATGTCAGAATTAATACTGTCATAAAACCCATAGTTTCGGTTCAACAAAAGGTTACAACTAGTATCGGCGTCGCCTTGTTTCCCACTCATGGCAGCAACGTTACGCAATTGCTGGCCAATGCTGATATTGCCATGTATCAGGCGAAGGAGCGTGGGCGAAGCCGCTGGCATGTGTATTCTGAAAGTGAACAGGCAATGGAAAAGATTCAGTTACATGTAAACTGGAAGGAACGCATCGAAAATGCGCTTAAATATGATCGTTTTATTTTATTCTTCCAGCCTATTATGAAAATCGACACCGGTGAGATTACCCATTTTGAAGTCCTTTTACGGATGCTTGGGGAAAGCGGGGCGATTATCGCTCCTTATCCTTTTATAAAAGTTGCCGAGAATACCGGCCTGATTAACGATATTGACCGCATGGTCTTGCTCAAAACACTCGATTTTATGAAGGCTAATCATCATACAACAAAAAACACGAATTTTTCTGTCAACCTGTCGGCTCGTACATTTTCAGACAAACGCAGCATCCCAATGATTAAGGAATTGTTGCTCAAATCTAATATTGATACTCGAAATCTCATATTCGAAATAACGGAAACGGCAGCGTTGCAGGATATCACCGCAGCATCTGCCTTGGTCGATGAATTGCGTAGCATGGGTTGTCGCATCGCCATAGACGATTTTGGCGTAGGTTTTTCGTCATTCTATTATCTACGGGAACTTGCGGTCGATTACGTTAAGATTGACGGTTCCTTCATACAACAGCTATCCAGTAATCGGGATGATCAATTAATTGTGCGTGCCATGTCGGAAATCGTTCGCGGTTTTGGCAAAAAGACAATAGCTGAGTATGTAGAGGACGAAAAAACACTGGAACTCTTGAAAGGATTTAACGTCGATTATGCGCAAGGCTATTATATCGGGACGCCTGAGCAAATGAAAAATGAAGAAGAAGTCGCCTGAGTAGGCGATCAGTAGGTTTAACAAAACGGTAACTTTTTTGCATTGACTAGACCATATACTATCGCAGTGAGAATTCGGCAGTTTTGTTCCGTCTATGCAAATCTTCATCGAGTTGAGCGGTTTGAACTCTTCTGTTGTAAGGCGTAAAGCTGGATCGCTCGGTTGTCTGGGAATCGCCGGGCTAGCCCTCACCAGTCGCTTGGTGACAGTGGTTGGAGGATCGTTTCCCTCTAGGCCCACACCCAAAAAACTGTCTTTTGGCCGATTCATGCGCCAACACATTGGTGATAGTTCTTACATCCGTACATTCTCCTTATCGCACCTGCTGGATTCCGCAATTGCTCGTTTTTCAAGCATTCCCAAAGCCACTGAGCAGGAGAAAATGACCCTACTTGGGTTCATCCTAGACGAATTGTCCACCGTTGAGACAAACATGACACCAAAATTAGGTTCGATAGGCTTTTCATACGGTAGTGTTACATGATGAAATAGGCGCGTAAAAAACAGGAAGGAAAACAAAATGACACTTGGGCCAGTAATGATCGACCTGGAAGGTACCTCGTTGAGCGCGGAAGAAAAAGAGATGATCGCGCATCCGATGGTTGGTGGACTTATATTCTTTACTCGAAATTTTGAGAGTCGGCAGCAAATTCACCAGCTAACCCGGGAGATCAAGAAAATACGCAATATTCTGGTATGCGTTGATCATGAAGGCGGGAGAGTCCAAAGATTTCGAGAAGGTTTTACACGACTACCACCTTGCGCTGTCCTCGGTGAAACCTACGATAAGAATCCTCAGAAGGCGATGAGTGACGCCCACGCCTTGGGGTGGTTGATGGCTGCTGAGTTAATTGCGGTACAGATAGATTTCAGTTTCGCACCAGTGCTGGATGTGGATTATCGGCTTTGTGATGTTATCGGTAATCGTGCGTTTCACTCTGATCCAGAGATAATCGGTAAATTGGCATCATCATACGTTAAAGGCATGGCAGACGCCGGGATGAGTAGTACCGGCAAACACTTCCCTGGTCATGGGGCGGTGAAGGAAGATTCCCACCTTGAACTGCCAGTTGACGGCCGGTCTCTGAAGGAAATCATGAATAATGACGTTATACCGTTCCGACGTCTGAATGAAAGCAATTTGCTCGACGCCGTTATGCCGGCCCATGTGATTTACGATCAAATAGACAAAATGCCTGCAGGATTCTCCTCGGTGTGGATTAAACAGATCTTGCGCGAGCAGTTACACTTTAACGGCGTCGTTTTCAGTGACGATTTGAATATGGCTGCTGCCGGAATGGCGGGTAGCTTTACTGATCGAGCAGAGGCGGCGATGAAGGCGGGATGTGATATGATTCTCGTCTGCAACAATCGCGCAGGGGCAATTGAGGTGCTGGAACATTTCAATTGGCAAACTGAGAGGCTATCGATAGAACGTCTGGAAGGCATGTTTGCCAAGAAAATAACCAACGAAATTGATCTCAAAACCTCTGACAAATGGCAAGATGCCGTGGCGATTGCGGAGTCGTATATGTAGTCGGGGAGTCAGCGTATTTCATGGATATTAATCGATATCTTCAGGAGAGTTTTGCCTTCCTGAGTCTAAGCCAGGACTGGCTGCTTCAAGTCTTTTTGGTCATAGTTGCAGTACTGTTTTTTAATTTTTTTCAACGACGCTTTTTACGACGTTTGCGCGTTCAATTGGAAAAGACGCAAAACAGCTGGGATGATGCCTTTGTTGTTGCCCTGGGCCCACCGCTTACGTTATTAATCTGGATTATTGGGCTGGCTTTTGCTGCCCATATTGTTCAGACCGCTACCGGGGCTGAGATATTTACAGCCTTTTCCACTGCTCGAGATGTGGGCGTTATCGGCTGTCTATCCTGGTTTTTAGTACGATTCACCAACAAAGTCGAAAGTAATATTCTCGCACTGGCAGAACGTCGCGGCAGAAAAATCGATCCAACCACTGCCGATGCAATCACCAAGCTGTTACGTATATCCATTATTATTACAGCGACGCTGGTGGTATTGCAGACCATGGGATTTAGCGTCTCAGGGGTAATGGCATTCGGTGGAATAGGGGGAATTGCGGTAGGTTTCGCGGCTAAGGATTTATTAGCTAATTTCTTCGGCGGACTCATGATATATCTCGATCGACCTTTCGCCACAGGCGATTGGATACGTTCGCCTGATCGTGAGATCGAGGGCACCGTAGAGAACATAGGCTGGCGATTGACCACGGTGCGCACCTTTGACAAACGTCCTATCTATATCCCGAATTCCATATTCGCCAACATAACGGTTGAGAATCCATCGCGCATGACCCATCGACGCATATATGAAACCATCGGTATCCGCTACGAAGATGCGTCAAAAATGCAAACAATTATTGATGATATTAAAGCAATGCTGCTTGCCCATGATGAAATAGACACCACGCAGACAATGATTGTGAATTTTAACGATTATGGTGCGTCGTCATTGGACTTTTTCGTCTATACATTCACCAAAACAACGAATTGGGTAAAGTTTCATGAAATCAAACAAGATGTGTTGCTGAAAATTTATGAGGTCATCTGCAGTCATGGCGCCGACATTGCGTTCCCTACAACGACGATAAATACATCAGAAAGTGCTCCATTAGGGTTAAATACCATAGAAAGAGAAAAGGTATGATGACTAAAGCTCCGAGGCATGATTTCCGCTAAAGAACAAGAATTGGTTCTAGTCAATATTAGAATATTGGCATATGATGCGGGCTCATAGTGAGCGTGTGAAGATTGCGCAGGCTGCCCGAATTTAATTTAAACTGGAGAAGATAAATGGCTGATAAGCTGTTGATTATTATGGTAAACACGGACCCTAGTAATCCGTCGGAACTAGGTGCGCCTTTTTTCCAGGCTACTGTCGCAGCGGCGATGGAGTTTGAAGTAGAGGTCATTTTAACCGGTCGGGCAGGCGAATTAGCGAAAAAGGGTGTAGCGGAAAACCTTTATGTACAGGAAGGTAGCCCGAAGAGTGTTTATGAGTTCATCAAAGATGCCCATGAAGCCGGAGCGGTATTCAAGGTCTGTACTCCGACGCTGGACCTTTGGGGTGACGATTTGATTCCAGAGGTTGAAGAGACCGTTGGTGGCGCCTATGTTATCAGTGAAGCCATGGACGACGATACGGTGACCTTCACCTACTAAGTTAGAATTAGAAATCCAGACCCCGTTTGCACACAAAGGCAAACGGGGTTTTTTTATTGTCTATGTCTGACAGTACACTAAGTCTGACGACTTCGGTATACTTCGATTTTTGTTTGTTAACGAGAGAATCATAAAAATGGGGACTAATGCCGAACAAGCGTGGAGTGTCTATCAGCGCGCCGAATTGATTTATTCGCGAGACGAAATCAATCTCGCACTGGATTTGATCGCGAAAGACATTAGTCAAACCTTGAGCGAAAGTGACCCTCTTGTATTATGCGTCATGACAGGCGGGCTAATGACGGCATCTGAGATTTTACTGCGTATGGATTTTCCACTGGAAGTGGATTACATTCACGCCACTCGCTACGGTCTTGAAACTCAGGGTCAAAAATTGAAGTGGATTGCCAGTCCACGAAAGCCGCTTGTGAACAGAAATATCTTAGTTATTGACGATATTCTGGATGAAGGACATACGCTTGAGGCAATATTGAATTTTTGCCGCGAGGAAGGCGCAAGCTCTGTATATTCAGCTGTGCTGGTACAAAAAGAGCATGATAGAAATACGGGTTTGAAAAAGGCAGATTTTACTGCGATGAGTGTACCCGATCGTTATGTATTCGGGTTCGGTATGGATTACAAAGGGTATTTACGAAACATACCCGTAATAATGGCGGCACATAGAGACGATGAGTAATTTAGCAATTATAGGCGGGACGGGTTTAACTACATTGGAAAATCTGGAGATAGTTAGCCGCCAGATCATGCAAACCCCATATGGCGAGCCTTCTGCGCCGTTGAGTATCGGAAACCTGGCAGGTCGTGAAGTTATGTTCTTGCCTCGTCACGGTTATGGTCACACTATACCCCCACATAAAGTAAACTACCGTGCAAATATTTGGGCATTAAAGGAAGCTGGGGCGACCAATATTATTGCTGTCGCAGCAGTGGGCGGTATACGCAACGACCTGGTTCCAAAAAGTATCATGGTGCCGGATCAAATTATCGATTACACCTGGTCAAGAATTACAACGTATTTTGAGGAAGGATTGAATCAGGTCACCCATATCGATTTTACGGAACCCTATAGTCCTCGACTGCGGGACATAATTATCAATGCGTGTAAGGAAATGGGTATAGCTATTTTTGAAAAAGGTACTTACGCGGCGACACAAGGGCCACGACTCGAAACAACGGCAGAAATTAATCGCCTTGAGCGAGATGGGTGCGATATTGTGGGCATGACCGGGATGCCCGAAGCGGCATTGGCCCGTGAGTTAGATTTGGAATATGCAACGATTGCGGTTGTTGCGAACGCTGCTGCCGGTCGCGGTAATGAACCACTAACTATGGATAAGATTCAGGAAAACCTATCATCAGGCATTGAGAATGTAAAAAATATCATTGCCGGCGTCATTAAGGCGAATGCTTTGTAAATCGTAGTTCGGTGATTTCCGATCAACGGTTTTTTGCAAATTCTTCAATTTCTGGTAAGTCGACAGGTGTAACCATAGCGATCACCCCGAACAAGGGGTGATCGAAGTAGTAAATCTTCTTGGTCTTGATACGTTGTGATTCGCTCAAACGAAAATCGACAGGTTCAAGTTCCAGGCTGGAAAGAAATGGGTTGGTAACAGTTTTCTTCTCAGCTGCGGCAATTGTTTCAGTTGTTGAATTTTCCATTGGAAAAGCAGCAACTGCGGCGACTGCACTCATAGGTTCTTCCGGTTTCTTTGTGCGAAAGTACATATCGATTCCAAGGTGTAGGAACCGCGTCCACTTCAATGTAACAGTGCCGTAAACACGCAATTCCTCAGGTCCAATAGGCTGTTGTAACGCAAAACCCAGGTTTTCTTCTGAGACTAAAGGTTCGCCAGTTAACGGATCAACAGCTGTCGTTTCTGCCGAATTTTCCGGTTCATTATTGGTCACAGACAAATTATCGATGGCAACCATTTCAACTGCGGAATCGTCTACAGGGGTTGCCATTGCAGCGCCGCCAAGCTCCTGATAGGCATTGTCAGAGTCCTCGTCATCAATTAGTACCGGGGTCCCGTTTTGGCCTTGATACACGGGTTGACGCCAGGCCTTATGAAGCAGCATCTGAAAGCCATCAGTAGAAGAAAATTTTTCGCGGATCTTCTGAAATTGGTATTGTTCCATAGCGATGTCTTCAAAGGCCACGGGCACTTGCTGTCTATCGGAAGCGCCAATACCACTTTGATTGGCAATTCCTTTTGTCAGACCAATCGAATCGACGGGAAGGTTCGGTTGTAAATCGATAGGCCATTTTTCCGACGCATAGGCCTCAGGTGTGACTTGGGAAAAGATCAATACTTCAACTTCGTACCATCTCTCGTCCTGCGCATATGCAGTACTGCAATAAATGCATGTCAGGATGATGACGAAATTGAGGAGTTTACGACTAAAAATCACTAGCTTATCCTATCAAATTCGGATGGCTGCCTATTGTAGAATATGTACACGGGCATGGCGAATTTATTCATTTAGGTATCCAATATTCTATGACAACGCAAAAAATACTACGCATTGGCAATCCATTACTGAGGCAAAAATCACGCCCTGTTGATGATCCAAGTTCTCATGAGAGTCAGCAATTGCTTGAAGATATGTTGCACAGCATGCGACATGCCAGCGGCGCGGGGCTGGCTGCGCCACAAATTGGCCAACTAAAAAGAGTCATAGTATTCGGTATTGAGCATAATCCGCGCTACCCAGACGCGCCGCCCGTCCCCCTGACGGTGTTGTTTAATCCCGACTATGAAGTTCTTGATTACAATCTTGAGTCTGCCTGGGAAGGGTGTTTAAGTGTTCCCGGTATGCGTGGGCGTGTAAACAGGCCAAGAAAAATTCGCTATCACGGAGTTGATGGGAGAGGGAAGTTGTTGACACGAGATGCTGAAGGATTTCATGCCAGAGTATTTATGCACGAATTTGATCATCTTGAAGGAATACTTTACGTTGATAAGCTCGCGGATCCGGCAGATTTTGGCCTTATTGAAGAATTGGAACAGGCCGGTCGAATACCGAAAATTTCTGCAGATGACTAGAAACAGATGAGTTTGAATCTGGAATCGAAACTACGATTCCTGCAACAAGCATTCGTCGAGAGATTTTGGGTGTCCAATCGAATAGCCTTGTAAATAGTCTATCCCCATGGCTGTTAGTGTTTGTGCGATTTCCTCTGTTTCCACAAATTCGGCAATAGTTTTTAATCCCATGACGTGACCTATTTGGTTAATAGCATTTACCATTTCCTTGTCGACTGGGTCTTTAGTGATATCGCGTACGAAGTGTCCATCGATCTTTACATAATCCACGGGCAAACTTTTCAGGTATCCAAAAGAAGACATACCGCTACCAAAATCATCTAATGCGAAACGACAGCCCAGCTGTTTCAGTTCGGTCATAAAATGCAGAGCGCTGGATAGATTACTAATAGCCGCTGTTTCAGTCAGCTCAAAACAAAACTTTTCAGCTTCTATACTACAGTTGCGCACATGTTGAACCAAGAACTCCAGAAACGATTTTTGGCATATGGAATTGGCAGAGATATTGATTGTAAAAAATTCGATTTTATCCATGCGCAGTCGATTTTTATTCTTTTCCAGCCAGCTGAACATTAATTCAATGACAGTTCTATCCAGTAATGGCATTAAATCATAACGTTCTGCAACACTGATAAAGGCACCGGGAACAACCTGTCCTTGTTGGTCATCAATGCGCATTAAAACTTCCACGGCACTCATGTTATCGTCTCGGCTACCGGCTGGAATTATACGTTGACAGTGTAGTTGAATGTTTTTGTTTTCCAACGCTTGCTTGAGTCGCGTCACCCATTGAAATTCCCTATACCGCTTGACTTGCGCCTGATCATCTACCTGATAAACGTGAATTCGGTTGCGTCCTCCTTCCTTCGCCAGGTAGCACGCTGAGTCGGCCGCTGAAAGAACTTGCGCCAGAGAGGTAGAAGTGTTGTCGATTTGAACTACACCAACACTCATTCCAATAGAGAACACTTTTTCTTCAGTGGTAAAACGAAAATCTTTTATGATATTAAATAGACGGTCAAGTTGTACAAGTGCGTCATCAAGAGTGATATCGGTGTATAACACACCAAATTCGTCGCCACCTAGACGCGCAAGCGTATCTGTTTTTCTCATAGAGCGATGTAATACACTGCTAAGTTGTTTTAGCAAGGCATCACCGGCAACGTGGCCACAGGTATCATTAACAATCTTGAACTGATCAAGATCTATATAGCTTAATACATGAGTTTGACCACTTCGATGGGTATCTCTTATCAATTTTGACAAGCGTTGCTCGAATTCCATCCGATTGTACAGACCGGTCAGATAGTCATGATGGGCGAGATATTCCATTTGCTGTACCATGGCACGCGTTGCGCTGACGTTGCGAAAAACTACAACGGCGCCAGATATGGCTTTCTTTACCATGATGGGGTTAGAGCGATACTGAACTGGAAAACAGTTATTGTCCTTATCCCACAAAACATCGTCATCTGACCAATGTGACGAACCGTCTATCGTCGTTTGAAAAAAAAGACATTGTTCTTTCGGATAGGCTCGTTGATCTTCATAAGAGTGATGAACAAGATCGAACATGTTTTTTCCAAGCAATTCGTCCCGTTCATAACCTAACATTTCCGCGGCTGCACGATTTACGAAGGTGCATCTAAGTTGCGTATCAATGCCAAAAATTCCTTCGCCGGTAGAATCCATCAATAGACTGATATGTTCGTTTAGGCGTTGCAGTTCACCTTCTACCTTGCGTGTTCGCGTCAAGTCACGGTTTCCCATTAATGTTCCTATGGGATTTCCCTCGAAGTCTTTAATAGTGCGTATCATAACTTCGAAGGGAGTACCACGCGCATTGTTAGGGTGATTGGCTTCCATCACGATATAGGTGTCTTCATGACGCGCACGTGCCGCGCAGACTGGGCACGGAGAATCTTCGCCCTCCGGATGCATAATAGTTGTTATTTTTTTGCCAATGGCTATGTGCGGTGGCATTTTTATGAGGTTATAAAATGCACTGTTGCCGCATTGAATGCGTTCATCTAAGTCGAGAATATAGAGGGGATCTTCAAATGCATTAAGCACATGTATCCAATGTGCATAGGAATCCGCTTGATTGTTGTTCATAGAATTCGCGCCCCAGGCCCACGTTCGAGAAGTTTCCGCCATTTTTAACGTATGATCAAGAGGACATACATCCTCTTGATCATACATAATTTTTATTAGTACTTAGCGCTTTTTGAATTGTGTCTGCGCGTAATCAAGAACGTTAACACCGTGAATCGTTGAGTGATTCTTACTTGGATCAAGAAAGGCCGGCATTGGAGCATTTGGTTGACCAAACCGTACTTTATGCAGGAATTCCCATGGGTTTTCTGCTGCGAGTGAAAAGATGTCCACCCCATAAGTAGCAGTGCCTATGATACCCATACCATCGTCACCGTGACACGAGGCGCAGTTTATTGCTGAATCGATGGAGCCGAAATATAAACCTTCGCCAGTTGGCAGATCACGATAAGCGCCTTTAACCGTTTTAAAGACCTGGGAGATATAGGTATTAGTATCGACCATACCTTCTAACAAAAACTTAACCAAATCCCAGATGTCTCGATCAGACAACGATGTATGCAGCAGCGTATTCTTTGCGCTAAAAGCATGTAGATCGCTATTTGCGCCTTCCTTTATCCAGAGGAACAAGAAATCTTGAAGCGCCTGAGTTGTGAGCTGTGACTTCTGCAAATTGATTTGGTATAGCAAATTGTCAGGACCAGTTGCAGACGGAGTTCCACCAGCGAATCCAATGCCTTGATAGTCCCACGAATGACAGGATATACAACGCCAGGAATCTGAGGCCTTTTTGAAGGCTGGCAGGTCAGCTACACCAGGGTTCCGACGATCCCACAACGGATTGGTGACAGATGGTGGTGTGGATTCTCCGCCAGACGCTGCTTTTTCTTCCCACCATTTGTCGAAGAGTCTTCCGCCGCGTACCAAACTAGCGGTTTCATAACTTCCGGTTCCGGTTTCAGATCCGCCACTCATTGTCTGTACGAATGCCATAACATCTACAGCGTCCTTTGGTGACAATCCTTCGAATCCGCCGGCCGTAGGAATCATCAAGCTACCAGGATGTCCGAAACGTACCTTGTGTAAAAATTCCGGTTCGTTGTTTCTTGCGATTTCGTCTATCGGTGCCGCTTGTAGTTTGCCGTCTGCGCCGTGGCAGGTTATGCAATTGCCCGGTGATGGTTCTTCATAAACAAGTCTGCCATTTTCAGCATTGGCGAACGGACGTTCGTTCTCAAATGTTCTTACTCCGCTGCCATCTAGCGCGGTAATAAATTCGACTAACTGCTGAATGCTTCCGTCATCAAGATACGCACCAAAGGCGTGTTCAGGCCAACTGGCGTCACCATTTTTAATAAAGTTAAACATTGTTGTTGGATCGAGAACACTGCCGAGTACGCCTTTTATATTGGTTTGATATTCACCTGTCGCATATGCACCATTTTTACCCAGGTAATCCCAGCCATGACATGATTTACAACGCCAGGTTGTTTCTCCGGTTTTAACGGTATTGCCGCTGGCTTCCCAAATCGGATGCGTCGTGTTTGGTACCCCTACAGCATCGGCTTCAACTATCCAATTGTCGTATAGACGGCCTGCTTTAGGCATAGATGAAACAAAGTTTTCCTGTACATAGGCAAGTATGTCGATAGCTGCCTTCGATTCTCGCAAGGTTGGGTCTTGAATGTTGTCGACTAAACCCGGCATGCTATTACCAGACTCATTTTTTGCACCAAAGCGCGTTTTGTGCACAAACTCCCATGGGTTATCAGCCGCTACTTCACCCAGAAATTCATTGTTTCCGAAGTCAATCTGTTTTCCATCCAATCCGTGACACAAAGAACATTTTGCATTGCCGTGGTACAGCGCATTTCCCTCTTCAGGATTTGAACGATCTTTAAGTACCGTCTTTTTGGCGTCATCAATAAATTGATAGTGACCGGCGCCTTGAGATGCCTCTTCACGCATCGTCATGATAAACAAGGTCAAATCATAGTACTCAGCTTCATCAAATAGCTGATTGAAGGCATGATCAACATTGGTTGAAATATAGTTATAGACTTCTCCCGCATTTGAGAAGAGTGTAGGGGTATTAGTCGTACCGATTACACCTTTAATGTCAGAGAAATTGAGACCATCTTTGTAGGCGCCGTCTTTGCCGCGATAATCCCAACCATGACACTGTTTACAACGCCAAGTGCGTGAGCCAGTGACCTTAGTATTCGTCTCTGTGGGCCAAAGTGGATGCGTGCCTTCTGGTGCTGCAGTGGTTTTTACAGAAGCATCCCACCATTTATCGTAGAGCAAACCACCATTGGACAGACTTGCTGCTTGTAGTTTTACTTCGCTGAAATTTCCCGTTTGTGGTTCTTCTGACGCGCCATTTTTTAAGTACGCCAAGATATCTCGTGCGTCGAGTATGTCGACTCCGCCGGGCATGGGGCCGCCAGGCTGGCCAAAGCGAACCTTGTGCAGAAAAAACTCTGGATCTTCTTCAGCTTTGCTAATGATACGCTGGCGCATATCAGGGGTGCTATGGCAATCGGCGTCAATACATGAGCGCTGTGTTGTTGGATTGGGCATCAGGAACTTGGTTTGGCCTTGTTGAGAGTTACCTCCAGCCAATGGGCTGCCCATTGTTTTAAATCCAACGTCTATAACGAAACGCGTTAAGTCGTGAAGATCTTTGTTATTCAGTTCTTTAAATTCATGTGGAGTGTTGTCGTAGTGTAGAGCCTCACCAGATTTAATGAAGTTGAAAACTTCCTCCGCTTCGCGCGGCATACCAGATTCGGGGTCAGTGGCGAGCTGCAATAAGCCGGGGAAGCCTGTGTATGACTCTGGGTCGTTGAATTGAGATGCGGCACCTTCAAATCCTTTGTAATCCCATCCGTGGCAGGTCACACAACGAAATGAAGATTTGTCTATTTGTTGTACTTCTTCAGAAGTGCGTTTTTCCCAAAGTTCAAAGACTTCTTCTTTGGGCGGGGCTTCGCCTTTTTCTTTCCACCAATTGTCATAGAGGCGTGCTCCGCGTTCCTGGTCTGCATCCTCAAATTTGGTTTGACTGAATTTGCCGCTACCACGACCGCCACCACCACTAGTTGGCGGTTCGGCGCAAGCACCTATTACGAGTGCAAGCAGGCCGACGAACGTCAAGCGTGCAACAGAATGAAAGACAACCTCTAACAAATACATCTACCAAACTCCCCACGAGTTATATTCCAGCATCAAAAACAAGTGATACAGAATTCTGCTGGATAGTCTATTTGTAAGACCTTAAACACGAATTAAACTATTGATTTTGCATTTAAAAGCGTGAAATGGAGGGGGATTTTAGCGATCTTTGCTGAAAAACATATTATGGTGGTAGGTGTGCCAGAATGGGCACAGAAACCGAGAGTGGATTTTTCCTGGTTACATATTGAATTAACAAGACTTTTGCTTTAGAATTCGCGTAATTTTTAGAATCGCTAGCTTGGTGAGGCAAGGTTCTTTGTAGTTTGCCTTTGGATATCAAAAGCTTAGCGGTCTTTGATATAAGAGTTTTTAGAGTGGGCCGCTGGCCCATTTTTTATTTTTCAGGTTCAGAATAATTGGCGCGTAGCATAGCACTGGAGAATTTACTGGCACCAACAATCGATGGCATGGGCTATGAGTTGTTGGGTGTTGAGCACGTGTCGCAGGGTCGGCATTCCGTGCTACGGCTATTCATCGACAAAATCGATGGCATAAACATCGAGGATTGCGAACGGGTGAGCCGTCAGGTCAGCGGTGTGCTTGACGTAGAGGATCCAATTCGTGGTGAGTACAGCCTGGAAGTGTCTTCGCCAGGCTTGGATAGGCCCTTGTTCAAAATGGCGCATTTTGAACGCTTTGTGGGTGAAAAGTGCGCCGTACGCTTAAAACAAGCAAAGGATGGCAGAAGAAAATTGTCTGGCGTGATCAGGAGTACCAGCGGGGATGGTGTCGTCATTGAGCTGGAAGAAAATAATTGCATTACTCTGTCGCTCGACGAAATTGAAAAAGCGAATTTAGTTCCACAATTTTAGTTTTTTGGCCGTGGAGGCTGTGTAGATGAGCAAGGAAATTTTATTAGTCGTAGATGCCGTATCCCATGAAAAAGGCGTGGAAAAAGAGATAATTTTCCAGGCTATTGAAAGCGCATTAGCGACAGCAACGCGTAAACGTCATGGGGAAGACATCGATTGCCGGGTCGAGATCGATCGGGTAAGTGGTGACTATGAAACCTATAGACGTTGGCTGGTTGTGGACGATGAAGACCCAAGTTTTGAATCACCCTTGCGACAAAAACTATTAGCGGCTGCTCAGAATATAGATCCGTCGCTTCAACCCGGCGATTATATTGAAGAAAAAATTGAGTCTGTTGAATTTGGTCGTATAGCGGCTCAGACAGCCAAGCAGGTAATTGTCCAAAAGGTTCGTGAAGCGGAGCGTGCCCAGATTGTTGATGCCTTTCGTGATAAAGAAGGACATCTCGTTAGCGGTATCGTCAAACGCGTTGAAAAAGGTAATATTTACGTGGACTTGGGCAATAATGCCGAGGCCGTCATCCTACGTGAACACATGATTCCCCGTGAGAGTATGCGTCCGGGTGATCGAATTCGTGGGTATCTGCAGGAAGTTCGTCCAGATGCCAGGGGGCCACAGCTGTTCATCTCCCGTGTCGCTCCAGAATTAATCATTGAATTGTTCAAACTTGAAGTGCCTGAGATCGGCGAAGGTTTGATAGATGTAATCAGCGCAGCCCGTGATGCAGGTCAACGTGCAAAGATAGCGGTTCGTGCAAATGATCCACGCATCGATCCAGTTGGCGCTTGCGTCGGTATGCGTGGTTCACGTGTTCAGGCCGTGTCAAACGAGCTGGCTGGTGAGCGAGTTGATATAGTGATTTACGACGAAAATCCTGCACAATTTGTTGTCAACGCTATGGCGCCGGCAGAGGTAGTATCGATAGTCGTTGATGAAGATGCAGGTAGTATGGACGTTGCGGTAGAAGAGGAACAATTGTCCCAGGCAATTGGCCGTAGCGGGCAAAACGTACGTCTGGCGAGCGAGTTGACCGGTTGGGAATTAAACGTCATGACCGTGGCGGATGCCGAAGAAAAAAGTGCCAAAGAGACTAATGATATACGTGATCTGTTCATATCTCAGCTTGATGTCGATGAGGATATTGCCACCATACTGGTTGAAGAAGGTTATACCAGTATCGAGGAAGTAGCCTATGTTCCCGTTCAGGAAATGCTTGAGATTGAAGATTTTGACGAGGACATCGTTGAAGAGCTGCGCCAACGTGCGCGTGATGTGATCATTGCAAAGGCCATTGTGCAGGAAGATCAGTCTGGTGAAGGTCCTGCACAAGACCTGTTAGACATGGAAGGCATTACAACAGAATTTGCCAATAAACTGGCGAGCGCGGGTGTGTGCACAATGGATGATCTCGCGGAGCAATCCGTAGATGAAGTCGTGGAAATTTTAGGTATAGAAGAGAAGCTTGCTGGTGATCTTATCATGAAGGCGCGTGAGCCTTGGTTTGCGGACCAGGCTGAATAGTTGTCCTCGAGAATTAAAGGCGGGAGCTAGAGTTGATGTCGGAAGTTACAGTAAAACAGTTCGCGGAAACAGTGGGCATTCCTGTTGACCGTCTGCTTGCGCAACTGGGTGAGGCAGGTTTGTCTGAGAAAAGCGCGGACGAATCGATCACTGAAAATGAAAAAATGCAACTGCTGGCGTATCTCCAAAAACGCCAGGGCGTCGATGAAAGGAAAGGCGACAGCCCTAAAAAGATTACTCTGAAACGTAAGACAGTCAGTGAGCTTAAGCAGCCAACTAGCGGCGGACGTGGCCCCGGTGGTCGAGGTAGTAGCGCCGGTTCGAGCCGCACGATAAGCGTGGAAGTACGAAAGAAGCGTACTTACATCAAACGTAGTGAAGTTCAACCGACTGTTGAAAACGATATCTTAGAAAAAGCGAAGGAGATTCAAAAACGCCAGGCCGAGCAACTTGAACTCGAAGATCGCCAGCGGAAAGAAGAGGAGCTACGACGGGAGGAATCCAACCGTGTAGAAGAAACTCCACAAGCGGCTGCCGTTGAGGCACCTGCGGTCGTTGAACCAGTAATTGAGCCCGTCGTGGCAGTCGCAGCCGCAGCCGCAGCCGTTGAGACAGATAAAGAGAAAAAAACCGCAAAGGATAAGAAACACAAAAAGGCTTCGCCAAAAGACGACTCGAGAGAAGAGCGTGCTGGCAAAGGGAAAAAACGTCGTGCGCGTTCACGTGACGATGATTTTTTTGTCGGCGATGGTGATGATTCTGACTTTGGTGGTGCGGCGAGAGGCAGACGACGCAAAGGTAAGGCCAAGGAAAAGACCAATGTCCATGCATTCGAAAAACCTACAGGCCCAGTTGTAAAGGAAATTCCCGTTCCTGAGTCGATTACTGTTGCAGACTTAGCCCAAAAGATGTCGGTTAAGGCAACTGAAGTTATCAAGATCATGATGAGGTCATTTAATGTCATGGCCACGATAAATCAAATTATCGATCAGGATACTGCGATACTGGTGGTTGAAGAAATGGGACACAAGCCGGTAGCCCATGTTGAGTATTCTGTAGAAGACAATCTTGTATTTGACGAGGCGCAAGGCGAACTCGTATCGCGTCCACCTGTTATTACCGTTATGGGTCATGTCGACCATGGTAAGACCTCATTGCTCGACTATATTCGTCGTACCAAAGTAGCTTCTGGGGAAGCTGGCGGTATCACACAGCATATTGGTGCATACCACGTAGACACGGAAAAGGGCACGATTACCTTTCTTGACACACCTGGACACTCGGCGTTTACCGCTATGCGTGCCCGCGGTGCTCAGGTGACGGATATCGTAATTCTGGTAGTTGCCGCAGACGATGGTGTTATGCCGCAAACTAAGGAGGCTGTCCAGCATGCGAAAGCTGCGGGTGTACCCCTGGTTGTTGCGGTTAATAAGATAGATAAACCTGATGCCGATCCGGACCGTGTCCGTAGTGAGTTGGCTCAGGAAGATGTTATTCCGGAAGACTGGGGCGGAGATACACAATTCGTGCATGTTTCAGCCAAGACAGGAGAGGGTGTCGATACGTTGTTGGATTCCGTCTTGTTGCAGGCTGAAGTGCTGGAACTGAAGGCGGTGGCCGATGGTCGAGCCAAAGGTGTGGTTGTAGAATCACGCCTGGATAAGGGACGTGGTCCTGTAGCAACCATACTGGTGCAGCGTGGAACTTTGCGTCGGGGTGACATCGTGGTTGCTGGCCACGAGTTCGGACGCGTACGTGCGATGCTGAACGAAGCCGGAGAGCAGATAGAAAAGGCGGGTCCATCCATGCCTGTCGAAATTCTTGGTTTGTCGGCTGCGCCAACTGCCGGTGAAGAGGTCGGGGTGGTAGATGATGAGCGCAAGGCTCGTGAAATCGCTAATTTCAGACAGGGCAAATACCGTGAAATCAAGCTGGCCAAGCAGCAGGCAACTAAACTTGAAAACCTTTTCTCGCAAATGGCGGAAGGTGAAGTCGCAACAGTCAATATTCTGTTGAAGACGGATGTACAGGGTTCTCTTGAGGCGCTAAGTGACGCCTTGACCAAGCTGTCTACCAGCGAAGTCCGAGTGAAAATTATTGCTTCGGGTGTGGGCGGAATTAATGAGTCTGATGCGAACCTTGCACACGCTTCTCGTGGCATTATCATCGGCTTCAATGTTCGCGCAGATTCCGCTGCACGTCGCATTATCGAAGACGAAGGCCTTGATCTTCATTACTACAGCGTAATCTATGATGCCATCGAAGAAGTCAAACAGGCCATGACAGGCATGTTGGCGCCGGAATTCAAAGAGGAAATCATCGGTTTGGCGGAAGTTCGCGATGTGTTCCGATCTCCCAAGTTTGGCGCAATCGCGGGTTGTATGGTTGTCGACGGTACAGTGAAACGCAGCAATCCTATTCGTGTCCTGCGTGAAAATGTTGTTATCTACGAAGGTGAGCTGGAATCTCTGCGTCGCTTCAAAGACGATACTGCTGAAGTTAAATCCGGTTACGAGTGCGGAATCGGTGTTAAAAATTACAACGACGTCA
This sequence comes from Gammaproteobacteria bacterium, assembly GCA_029881255.1. NCBI lineage: Bacteria > Pseudomonadati > Pseudomonadota > Gammaproteobacteria > Gammaproteobacteria bacterium. The sequence goes on from JAOUMY010000012.1 coordinate 81,507, forward strand.
AGGTCGGAGACCAGATTGAGGTGTATGAACGTACACAGGTGGCGCGACAACTGTAATGGCAAGAGAATTTAGTCGTACTCGACGGATAGAAGAACAGATACAAAAGGAACTTGCGGAAATCATACATAATGAGTTGAAAGACCCGCGCGTGGGATGGGTTACCATTTCAGGCGTGGAGGTATCTCGCGATTTAGCTCACGCCAACATTTTCTACACTGTTCTTGGTCAGGATAAGGAACCACCTGAAACGATAAAAGGATTGCAAAAAGCGAGCGGTTTTATGCGCCACGAATTGGGCAAACGAGTCCATATGCGCAGTATCCCTCAGCTGCATTTTAAATTCGATCTGTCCTATATCCAGGGACAACATATGTCTTCGTTAATCGATAAAGCTGTAGCGGCTGACACGAAAGACGATGAAACGTCAGAATAGGTTTTAAGTAGTCTGGTATGGGTAGAAGAAAAGCAAAAGGTCGTGATATCAGCGGCGTATTTCTACTGGACAAGCCAACCGGTATCACGTCTAATGCGGCCCTGCAAAAGGTGAAATACCTGTATAAGGCCAATAAGGCGGGGCACACAGGAAGCCTGGATCCGATTGCCAGTGGTTTGCTACCGATATGTATCGGTGAAGCTACAAAATTTAGTCACTATCTATTGGATGCTGATAAACGCTACCAGGTGGAAGCACGCCTGGGTGTTAAGACCACTACCGGTGATATCGAAGGCGAGGTGGTAGAAACTGCCGATATACCTGAGTTCGATCAGGATGGCCTGAAGAGTGTTTTGAGTGGTTTTCTTGGCAAACAGGAACAAATACCACCTATGCACTCGGCGATCAAACAGAATGGTCAGCCTTTATATAAACTTGCAAGACAAGGTATTTCCGTTGAACGCAAAAGCCGAGAGATCGTGATTTACGAGCTTAACCTGCTTGCAACGAGTGAGAATAGCATTACCTTGGACGTTAAATGTTCCAAGGGTACATACATAAGAACATTGGTCGAAGACATTGCGCACGCCTTGGGCACATGCGCGCATGTAACCCTGCTGCGGCGTACGCAGGTCGGGGATTTCGACATAGAGAATTCCGTTACACTGGAGAGGCTGGAGGAAACCCTGGCTGGATCTGGTTTGACAGGAATAGATGAGATGTTGCTCCCGTCCGAGACGGCAATTGCGGATTGGCCCGGAGTCAACCTCTCTGAGGATGCCGCATATTATCTGCGACAAGGGCAGGCGGTCCTCGTACCAAAAGCACCGACACAAGGTCTGGTGCGATTGTATGAAGGAGATGACAATTTCCTTGGCGTGGGTTGTATCCTCGATGATGGCAGAGTCGCACCAAAGCGACTGATAAAAGTTGCCTGACTTGAGATAAAAGTGCGGAATATTAACGGTTTCCCATTAGGAGATTTAAAATGGCTTTAACAGCAGCTGACAAAGACAAAGTAATCAAAGACTATCAAACCAGCGCATCGGACACAGGTTCACCTGAAGTTCAGATTGCTCTACTTTCTGCAAGAATCGATGACCTTTCAGGTCATTTCAAACAACACATTCATGACCATCATTCACGCCAGGGTTTGTTGAAAATGGTCAATGCTCGTCGCAAGCTTCTTAGCTATCTCAAGAACAAAGATCTGGAGCGTTACAGAACGCTGATTGGACGTCTTGGACTGCGTAAGTAAATTCACTTCTCAAAACGAAGGAACTCAATGTGACTCGGATAAGCAAAAGCTTTCAATATGGCGCACACACAGTCAAGCTGGAAACTGGTGAGGTGGCGCGACAGGCATCAGCGGCGGTATTCGCCAGCGTTGGTGACACCACGGTACTCGTCACTGCAGTAGGCAAAAAGTCAGCCGATGAAGGGCGAGACTTTTTTCCACTGACAGTAAACTATCAAGAACGTGCATATGCCGCCGGTAAAATACCCGGCGGTTTTTTTAAGCGCGAAGGTCGTCCAAGCGAGAAAGAAACACTGACCTCTCGTCTGATTGACCGTCCTATTCGTCCGCTGTTTCCTAAAGGTTTCAAGAACGAAGTTCAGGTCATTGCGACAGTTGTGTCTGTAGACAGTAATATCGATCCAGATATTGCTTCTATGTTGGGTACATCAGCAGCACTGGCGATCTCCGGTATGCCTTTCATGGGCCCTATCGGTGCAGCACGTGTTGGTTACAAGAATGGCGAATACATCTTGAACCCGACGATTTCAGAAACAGCCGAATCTGCTCTGGACCTGGTCGTTGCCGGTACTGAAAATGCGGTTCTTATGGTTGAGTCTGAGGCGAAAGAGCTTTCCGAAGAAGTCATGTTGGGTGCAGTCGTGTTTGGACACGATCAGATGCAAGCGGCAATCAAGGCGATTAATGAATTTGCTGCTGAAGTCAACAATCCTTCCTGGGATTGGCAGGCACCTGAAAAAGACAACAGTCTCGCGGATGCGGTTGCAACTGCAGCAGAAGCGCGCATTACTGAAGCCTATAAGATTCAGGAAAAGCAGACGCGTGGTGATACCTTGGGTGTGATCCGAGGAGAAGTTGTTGAAAAGCTGACCGCCAAAGAAGGCCAGGAAGGCTGGTCAGCAATGGACGTCGGCAATGCGGTCAGCGATCTTGAAAAGAAGATTGTACGCGGCTCTATCATCGCGGGTAATCCTCGTATCGATGGTCGCGACACTGACACGGTTCGTCAGATTACGATACGTACAGGCGTTCTACCACGCACTCATGGTTCTGCTTTGTTCACGCGTGGTGAGACTCAGGCTATCGTTGTAACGACTTTGGGTACTGAGCGTGACGCACAGGTTATCGATGCAATCGAAGGCGAGTACCGCGAGCCTTTCATGCTGCACTACAACTTTCCTCCATATTGTGTTGGTGAAACCGGTATGGTGGGTTCTCCTAAGCGTCGTGAAATCGGTCATGGTCGTCTGGCCAAGCGTGGTGTTGCGGCAATGATGCCAAGCGTTAAAGATTTCCCATACAGTATCCGTGTTGTATCTGAGATCACTGAATCCAATGGATCAAGCTCTATGGCCTCTGTGTGTGGCGCGAGTCTTTCATTGATGGACGCTGGTGTTCCTTTGAAGGCGCCTGTCGCGGGTATCGCGATGGGTCTGATCAAAGAAGCCAATGGCTTTGCCGTTTTGACTGATATCCTGGGTGACGAAGATCACTTGGGTGACATGGACTTTAAAGTTGCCGGTTCGACTTCAGGTATTACTGCGCTGCAGATGGATATCAAGATCGACGGTATCACCAAGGAGATCATGGAAGTCGCACTGGAAAAGGCACGCAATGGTCGTATGTACATCCTTGAAAAGATGAACGAGGTGATCAATAAGCCACGTGAAGAAATGTCAGAATACGCCCCACGTTACATCACGATCAAGATCAATCCTGATCGCATACGTGATGTTATCGGTAAGGGTGGCGCGACTATCCGTGCGATTACTGAAGAGACTGGTACTTCTATCGATATTACTGACGACGGTGTTGTTAAGATCGCGTCGGTTGATATGGCTGCCGGCGAAGCCGCCAAGAAGCGCGTTATCGAGCTGACTGCTGACGTTGAAGTCGGTATGGTTTACGAAGGTAAGGTTAGCAAGATAATGGACTTCGGTGCTTTCGTTAATGTTCTGCCAGGCAAAGATGGGCTTGTCCATATTTCCCAGATTTCCGATGAGCGCGTCGAGAATGTTACCGACAAGCTGAAGGAAGGCGATATGGTCAAGGTCAAGGTTCTGGAAATTGACAAACAAGGCCGTATCCGTTTGAGCATGAAGGCTGTTGAAGCTTGATTGTTTAAATAATTAGTTCAAAAAGAAGGCTGGGTTTTCCCGGCCTTTTTTTTTAATTATTTTGTGCCGTGGGTGTTGCAGTGTTGTTGGTGTGGGTGGATGCGTTTGATTTATGTGGCCACGTCGGGCATCGTTGGACGGTTCGTCGCAAAACACGCTGTGAATACTTTTTAGCTGCGCTTCCTGCTTCGCTAAAAAGTCCAGGGCACACGTCCGTGTGTGCCCGTTCGTTTCGGGAATACCGAAACTCACCCCTGTAAGCTCTGCGGCCGTCACGTAAATCAAAACCTGCTTTTTCAACCAATCTCAGGGCGGGAACCTAGGCACTACATACACCAACAAGTCTTTACCAATTCAATCGATAGTACTCTGCCGGTATCTAATTTGCTCTATAAACGCCGACTAGCCGAGAGACCGATCATGCGACTATCAATTTCACTTATATTTCTAGCTTTATTGGCGCCGCAATGTTTGCTTGCCGAGGAAGCAGGCAAAATCGCCGCTATCGAAGGCAATGCTTTCTATCATCCCGGGTCTCAGCCGCGAGGAGAACCGATTACAGGTACCGGTAGACAAGTCGAAGTGGGCGACATGATTCGTACTAAACATCAGGCTAGCGCCGGTGTCATCCTGATTGATGGCTCCAAGGTAGCGATTGATGAACAGTCGAGTGCCATATTTCGCCTGCAAAACGCCATTGATGTTGATAGTGGTACCGTAGTCGTGGATATTAAAAAACGTGGTGGTTTGTCAGGTTTTCAGATTAAGACCAAAACCGCGGTAATTGGCGTCAAGGGAACACAGTTTGTCGTAGCGGCCGATGATAAAAATCTGTCCGTTTATACCCGTGAGGGGACGGTCAGTGTTGAATCTATCAAGGGCGAGTTCAAACAATACAAACGCAAGGTGATGGATGAATTCGCCGCGTTCAAGAAGCAGATGCAGGACGGTTTTGAGCAGTTCAAGGCCGAGCAACAGCGAGAGTTTGTCGGCTTTGTGAAATCCATAGATGTCAAAGCTGGGAAAATGATTTCCATTTCCGGTGAGGACCTGGAAGAGGCCGACGTCAGCAAAGAACTTGAGAATAAATTTGATCTGCTGAATTTTTAGGTCAAAGAATCAGCTATTTTTCTAAAGCCGCCGCGCCATCCCAGCGCGGTGGAGGCTGCAAGCATAATACTTTACACCTGTCTGCCAGCACCTGTGACGCCCTATCTTGAAATTCTTTGGATAGATCAGCAAACAATCCCTGAGCTTCTTTGAATTCCCCGGAAAAATACCGACCCAGTGCTGCTTCGTAGCGCACTTTTAAGGTATCGGAACGAGACTCCTGCCAATCAAGCTCATAGATGTTAATCGCCTCTTTCTTACCTTTGACTCGCACGCGATCTAAATGTCGAAGGAAAAACAACTCAGTGTCTCGTAGTTCATTAAAGGTATGTTCACTCAAGATAATCTTTACACCATATTGTTTAGTCAGACCTTCCAAACGAGAAGCCGTGTTAACGCTATCGCCCAATGCAGTATACGAGAATCGCTTACTAGAACCAACGTTGCCGACCACTGCATTACCTGTGTTAACTCCGATACCTATCTCAATGCGTGTGGACACTCGGTGTGCAATTTTCTCATTTAACGTGCCGGTCAATGAAACCATTTCCAAAGCGCTGATACATGCTTTATGCGCATGATTGTCGACATCGACGGGGGCGTTGTAGATGACCATCATTGCGTCGCCGATATATTTGTCCAACATGCCATCGTGGGAGAGGGCGACTTGGGTCAAGGGGTCGAAAAACTCATTGAGTACAGCGATTAATTCGGAGGGAGATAGGGTCTCAGAGAGCGATGTAAAGTTTCGAATATCAGAAAATAGCACGCTAATAGTTTTCTCTTTTCCACCGAGAGTTAGTGCATCCGGGTCTTTGATGATTTGTTTGACAAGCTGATCGGAAACATAGGCTGAGAAGGCGCTCTTGAGGTACTCTGCGTTGCGGTTGGCCTTTCTAAACAGACTGATTTCGTTAAAGCTACTCAGAAGTACAAGCGCAAAAAGTATTTGTAATTCCTGTATCCAGATCTTATTTAGAACGAGTGAATAGGATAGAGCTAAGATTACACCCACCGCTAGTACGTAACACGGTACGCGAATTTCCAGGCGGCGCATTCGATAGGCTAGTAGGCATACCAAAATTACTAATCCCAGGAGTACAAACTCCAGCGTCGTGTTATTCTTAAGTTCAGAGCCATTCAGTAAATCATTGAGCGCCGCTGCATGTATGTAGACACCTGGCATAGCCGCATCAACCGGAGTAGGGCGCATATCAAACAGACCGGTTTCCGTTACACCAACAATCACTAGCTTGTCTTTGAACGTATTCGCTGGAACCTCACCACTAACAATTTTCGACGCAGAAATACGCTGGATACCCGATGCGAAAGACAAACGCATACGGTAGTTGGAGAACTGTTGATTCGCTGTCGTTAGAAGAAAATCTGTTTCCTTGCCTATCACCAGCTCCGGTTCTGCGTTTTGATAAAATCGTAACATCTGCAGTGCAAATGACGGTAACACCAAACCCTTATGTACCGCCGTGAGAAGATATCGACGATATAAGCCATCGCTATCCGGATGTATCGAAAAATAGCCGCAGCTGATGGCGCTGTTGTGAATGGTAGCGATATTGGATTCAGCGTGAGGAAACTCGGGCAGGGAAACCGTTTCAGAAACCAATTCGACATTGTATAGACTGCACTCATCCAAAGAGGCGTCTTCGATTTGTGAGACTTTCTGGGTAGACGCATCCTGGAAGAAATAGCCTAGCACAACATTGTTCGCCTGACGTATCGAATCTGCGAGGGCCTGGTCCTGGTCTCGGTTTGACGCTTCTGAAAACACCATATCCAGACCAACAACCGATGCTTCTCTCAGACCGTCGATTAATTTTGCGAATACGGAACGATCCCAAGGCCAGCGCCCGATTTGGTTAATGCTCGGTTCGTCGACTTCAACCACGATAATACGTTCATCAATCGCTGACGGGGCGAGTTGATACTGCGTTTTCAATTTTAAATCATTGAACCATAGTGCGAGGGAATTGAATCCGGGAACAGGATACATTACCGCAGCCAAGGTAATTGTCATTACCAGGCTGTAAAAGAGCGGCAAATGCAGTCGTTGTTGCAAAACAGATATCCGGAGTTTCGTGTATTAAACTCGTATCGGATACGCAGGAGAGAATGTTTAAAAGAAAAACGGCGCATAAAGCGCCGTTTTTCATATCTTTGGAAAGCCGAGATTTAGGCTGTAGGCGCCAGATCATCCCAGCCATCGTCAGGCTTGAACATACCGCCATGGCGCTTTTCCAGACGGTTTAGATTGTCCTTATACTCTTTGATGCCATGGTGCTTAGCATAGTGCAGAGGACCACCGCGGAATGGCGCAAAGCCAGTACCAAAGATAACACCCGCATCAAGCTGATCCGTATCGGCCACGACACCTTCACGCAGACATGCAACACACTCGTTAAGCATGCGCGCCATCATGCGCTCGATCATCTCCGGTGCAGGGCGACCTTCGATTTTGCTCTTGCCATCAACCTTTTTACCGTTCTTGTAATGATAGAAACCTGAGCCTGATTTCACGCCGAGCTGGCCTTTTTCCACCATACGCTTGAGGCTCTGAGGTACCTCAACATCCAGGTCTTTGGACAGGATCTCTGCGACGTGCAGACAAATATCCAGACCTACGGTATCAGCCAAACGAAGCGGACCCATGGGCATGCCGAACTGTAGTGCTGCCTTGTCGATCAATTCCGGATTCATGCCTTCTTCCTTCATTTTGACCGCTTCTAACATGTAAGGCATCAATACACGATTGACCAGGAAGCCTGGGCCACTCTTGACCGGCAAAGGCAGACGATCGATTTGAACTGCAAATGCAGCGGTACGTGCAGCGACATCTTTGTCCGTTACCTTAGATTCCACGATTTCGATCAACGGCATCATCGCAACCGGATTGAAGAAGTGCAGGCCTACCAAACGCTCAGGACGCTCCAGGGCTTCGCTGAGGACTTCCAGTGGAATACTGGAGGTGTTTGTGGTCAATAGCGCATCGGACTTCATACGCGGTTCCAGTTCGCGGAACAGCGTCTGTTTGGCCTCGATGTTTTCAACAATGGCTTCAATGATGACATCAGCCTTCGGAACGCCCAGACCCTTTATGTCTGGCGTCAGACGATCCCGGGCAGCGATGACTGCGAGACGGTCACCACGATATTTCTTTTCAAATAGACCATTAGCGCGAGCCATAGCCTTGGCCAGGGTAGCGGGGTTACGATCCTGCAAGGTCACCTGCAATCCACGGAAGGCACACCAGGCGGCGATGTCGCCACCCATAACGCCGGCACCAATTACATGCACGTGTTTGGCTTTCTCAAATGCTTTGCTCGATTTGCCAAGACCTTTAAGGTTTTCACGCAGGAAGAAAACACGGATCAGGCTTTGTGCCGTTTCACCAATTACCAAACGGGCGACAGATTTTGCCTCTTCCTCCATCATGCGTTTGCGGTTGTCGGCGAAGCGTGCCCATAAATCGATCAAGGCGTATGGAGCAGGGTAGTGTTCCTTACGCGCCTTTTTTGCCACCTGCTTGCGCATCATGTTGGCGAGTATCGGGCGCACCAGACTGTTATTGGTCAACTTCTGCAGAGTCGAAAGTGGACGCTTCTTGGTGCGCTCCAAAATGACCTGACGTGCCGCAGACTTTAATTGACGTGTCGGTACGGCGAAATCAACAAAGCCCATCTTAGCGGCCTTCTTGGCCGGGATAGCTTTACCGGTAAGCATCATATCCATCGCCGCAGGCGCGCCGATGATATGAGGTAAACGGACCGTTCCGCCAAAGCCGGGATGGATTCCAAGTTGGATTTCCGGCAGGCCAAGCTTGGTCTTCGGGCCGTCATCTGCAATGCGATATTTACATGCCAGAGCCAGTTCCAGGCCACCACCCATACAGAAACCATGAATCAACGCGACGGTTGGCATCTTCATGTTTTCGATCATGTCCATAATGGCCTGGCCGCGACGAATGTGCGCGACAGCTTGATCATTGTTTTCGATTTTCAGAAATTCTTTGATATCTGCACCAGCGATGAAGCCGTTTGGTTTGTCTGATACAAAGACGATACCTAAAGGCTTATGCGAAGATTTCTGAGCATCAAGAAGTATTTGCTCAAGTTCTTCTAGTACCGGAACACAGAGTACATTCGTGGATGCGCCTGCCTGATCAATATGCAGCCACAGTATACCCTGGTCGTCGTTTTCAATTTTCCAGTGTTGGTATTGTTGATTGCTCATGTTCATTACTCCACAGACTCAATTAACATCGCGCCACCCTGACCACCGCCTATGCATAGACTGGCCATGCCTGTTTTGGCATTATTACGCTTTAAGACACTCAGTAAGTGCAGCACAATGCGCGCGCCGCTAGCGCCTACGGGGTGACCGATACTGATGCCGCCACCATCGACATTCAGTTTCTCATGCGGAATCTCTCCGATGGCGCTTTTTAGTCCGATAAAGTCTTTGCAATAGTCTTCGCTTTTCCACGCCTCGACACAGGCGAGTACCTGAGCCGCAAAGGCTTCATTGATTTCCCAATAATCCACATCTTCGATCTTGAGTTTGTTGCGCTCCATGATGGGCGCCATGGCATAGGCAGGACCTAGCCCCATTTCTGATGGATCAAGACCGGCCCAATGTGCATCAACGATCTTTCCGATGACTTTCAAATTGTGTTCTTTTACTGCTTCTTCGCTGGCGAGTATCAGCATTGCCGCGCCGTCGGTAATCTGTGCGCTGTTACCTGGCGTAACTTTGCCGAATTTTCGATCGAAGTAGGGTTTTAGTTTCGCAAGACCGGTCATATCCGAATCTCTGCGCAATCCGTCGTCCTGGTCATAGAATTTACCGCGCGTGTCGTAAATCACTTCGATCTCTTCCATAAAACCGGCGTCTTGCGCTGCAGCGAGGCGACGATGACTTTCAACGGAGAATGCATCCATCTGGCTACGTGAAATGCCAAAACGATAGGCAAGATTTTCTGCGGTTTGCCCCATAGACAATCCAACAACAGGATCAGTTAGCCCGCGTAACAGACCAATTATCGGTTGGAGATGTTTACCAGTGAGTTTGCCGAGTGCTTTAATCTTTGCAACAGGCGTTTTGGCTGCGCCAAACATACCTAGCCAGTTCACCATTTTTTCATTGAGTAGAACAGGCGCGTGGCTCATTGCCTCAACACCGCCCGCTAGTATGAGGTGAGAACGGCCGCTGGCGATATTACTCGCTGCGGTGTCCAATGCTTGCATACCCGACGCGCAATTGCGCTGTACCGTCCATGCCGGAACGTGTTCTCCGCAACCGACACGTAAGGCAATGACGCGAGCGATATTGGCTTCATCTGCGCCCGGCATAACACAGCCTACAATCACTTCATCAAATTTGTCAGGGGAAAAAGGTTGACGCTGCACCAATGGTTTTGCTGCGCCTACGCCGAGATCAGCGGCAACAAATGGACCTGTTTTTCCCCTGGCTTTCAGAAAAGGGGTACGACAACCGTCGACGATATAAACTGGTTTATTACCAAACGCTTTGTGTGCCCGAGTACTCATGTTCTCATCCTCAAGATTTCAGTTTGAATTCGCTCGGCGCGAAATCATCAACTTTAATAATTTCACGTCGAAGCGCATCATAAGACAGAATCTGATCGGCCTCTTGCTGCGAGATTATTTTCTCGCTCACGGCCTTGTTCACCATATCTTTATAGCTTATCGAGATTACCTTTAGCTTACCTTCCTTGCGAGCTTTTTGGATCAGTTTTTCGATTCGTTCTATACCAGGTAAATCTTTTAACGCCTGTTCAAGACGCCCGACTTGTTCATTCTGATCAGACGGCACGAATATTCCCGATGTTAAGCGATCGCGTGATGCAGAATCGGCGAGCAAGTTTCTTGAGACTTTGTGGCCTAAATCGTCAGACGGTGGCGCAAAAGTACGGCCCAGTGGAAAACAGATAAAACGCAGGAATTGGCCGAGGATGCGATTCGGAAAGTTTTTACAAATACCGTACAAAGCCTCCTGAATTCCGTATAAACAATCATCAAGCGCCCAACGCAGAAATGGCAAATCCTCTTCAGGACGTCCATCGTCTTCATAACGTTTCAATGTCGCAGAGGCGAGATAGAGCATACTCAACGCGTCAGCAAGACGACCCGATAATTTTTCCTTGCGCTTGAGAGCACCGCCAAGAGACAACATCGCGACATCGGACACGAACGCAAAAGCACTGGACATACGCGTCAGATGTTGGAAATATCGCTCGTTCTTGCCGACCATAGGGACTAATGCCAGTCGTGATCCCGTTAATCCAAAGAACAGACTTCTAAAACAGTTTGCCAGCGAGAAACTGATATGTCCGCGTATCGCCTGATCGAAGTCTTCAGACGCCTTACGTAAATCCTGTTCGTGTGCTGCCTGCATTTCTTTCAACACAAAAGGATGACAGCGTATCGCACCCTGACCATAGACGATCATACTACGTGTAAGAATGTTGGCTCCTTCCACTGTGATGCTGATCGGTATAGCCTGGTACAGCTTGCCGAAAATATTATGTGGGCCGAGACAAATACCTGCACCACCTTGTACGTCCATGGCATCATTGACGGCCTTACGCATACGCTCAGTGAGATTGTATTTAAGTATAGCGGATACAACCGACGGGCTCTCTCCCATATCGAGAGCACCAGCACTCATGGTGCGCGCAGAGTCACACATATAGGCATAACCACCGATGCGTGCGAGCGGCTCTTCTACACCTTCGAAATAGCCAATCGGCGTTTTAAACTGTTTACGAATTCGTGCATAAGCACCCACTGCACGGGCTGCGAATTTTGCGCCACCCACACTCAATGCAGGAAGTGAAATCGAGCGACCAGCAGCTAGACATTCGACCAGCATGCGCCAGCCATTACCAGCCTGTTTGTGTCCACCAATGATCCAGTCAATAGGGATGAATACATCGTCACCGCTATTTGGACCGTTCTGGAAGGCAATACTCAAAGGGTGGTGTCGTCGACCGATGTTGACACCTTCGTGATCCGTTGGGATGAGCGCACAGGTAATACCCAACTCCTCAGTATCTCCAAGAAGATGATCCGGGTCATAGAGTTTAAATGCGAGACCAAGCACAGTCGCGACCGGACCCAGGGTGATATAACGCTTGTCCCAGGTAACGCGTATTCCTAGTGTTTCTTTACCTTTGTAGGTGCCGCGGCAAACCACACCAATATCAGGAATTGCACCGGCATCACTACCAGCCTCAGGGCTGGTCAGTGCGAAACATGGGATTTCTTTTCCGACGGCGAGATTCGGCAGATAGTGCTGTTTTTGATCTTCGGTACCGTAGCGGTGCAGCAATTCTGCTGGGCCCAATGAATTTGGCACCATTACCGTTACAGCGGTCGCAACGCTGCGTGTAGAGATTTTCATAACTACAGCAGAGTGGGCGAGGGCAGAGAATTCGAGGCCGCCATATTTTTTCGGAATAATCATTCCGAAAAATTTATTGTCTTTGATGAATTGCCATACTTCTTCCGGAAGATCATTGAGCTCTTGGTTAATCTTCCAGTCATCGAGCATTGAGCACAATTGCTCAACTGGACCGTCTAAAAATGCCTGTTCTTCCGTACTCAGCGCTGGTTTTGGATATTGAAGCAGTTCGTTCCAATCTGGATTACCGGAAAAAAGATGAGCGTCCCACCACACCGTTCCGGCTTCTATGGCATCCTGTTCGGTCTTGGACATGGGTGGAAGAATTTTCCGAAAGATATCGAGTATTCTGTCAGTCACCAGTGTCGTGCGTAAGGTGTCTATGTTGAGGATGACGGCCACTGCCAAAAACACAAACCACCCAGCGCCCAGCAAAACACCACCTTCAAGCAGGAAACTGGACAACAAAAGGTAAATGGCAAATGCCAAAGTCCAGGTTTTAAGTGCCGCCTGGCGAAAGGCCAGTACCCCAGCGAGAATTATTCCAATCAATACTGCTAAAAGCACGCCACTATCTCCTTTTCTTACGAATGCCTATGCCTTATTCAACCCTAAAACTCCGGATTAGGGTCGTCTACACAATAACGACATATATTCTCCTTTCTTTATCCTAATTTGCGGCTATTTGAATCGCCTTTTGAATCGTTTCTAGTGGGGTATAGTAATGCGGAGAAAATCGAATTCCGCCACCTCTCAGGGCACAAAGTACGTTTGCACTCTTTAATCGATTCCAAACTTTTTCAGATGTTTCATGTTGGTGCTGAAAATTGACAATACCGGAAAGAAACTGTGGTTCGGTCCGCATATTCAATCGTAATGACGGGTGTTCGTGTATTGAATCTATCATGTATTGTGTTCGTTCCAATACTTTCTTCTCAACTTCGTCCAACCCAATCTCAAGTAGCAAGGAAAGGCTTGCGTTGAACGCCACTATTCCAAGCATATTTGGACTGCCACATTCAAAGCGTTGTCCACTTTCCGCAACTTGCCAATGGTTTTTGTCGAATACTCCCGCATCTTTGACCATGTGCCAGCCATATTGATTCAGTTTCAACAGATCCCTTGCTTTTGGTGTCGAATAAAACAATGCGATGCCTTCCGGACCTAATAACCATTTATGCGCGTCAGCCACTACGAAATCGGCATGGCAAGTTTTTACATTGAATTTAAGTGCGCCCAAGCTCTGGATGGCATCGACACAAAACAGAATGTCCTTACTGCGACAAAATACGCCCAGAACTTCCAGATTCATTCTTGTTCCACTGGCGTATTGAACAGAGCTTACTGAAAGTAGTTTTGTATTGTCATCACAGAGGCTTATAAGCGCCTCTTCGGGGGATGAAGTTAAAGCAAGTTCTGCCATTCTGGTCTGCACCCCAAATCGATCGGATAGGGATTCCCACACAATTCGGTTGGAGGGGAATTCCTCGGAAGCGATAACCACATTGTCCCCAGCTTGCCATTCCAGACCATAGGCGATCACCGACAAGCCTTCGGAGGTGTTTTTCAAAAGAGCAATATCGTCGGTTGAATCTGCATTTAGTAACGTTTTAATCTGTTCTCTCAGCTGTAATTCACGTTTAAGCCATTGAATATAGTCTTTAGACCCGTAGCTGAGATTTTCATCAACAAAACGACGAATAGCGTCTCCAGTACGACGGGGCCAGGGTGCTACCGCCGCGTGATTTAGGTGGAAAATTTGGTCGCTAAGCAACCATTCGGTACTGGACGTTGGGTTAGCCATGATCTCCACTACGTTTAGGTGACTTGATTTTAACCTACTGTATTACTAGACTTAGTTGTAACGATTTATTCGTATAGATTAGATGAAAATCTCATAAAAACAATATGATGAGTAGTTTAAAAAAAATAAATAGGCACAGCTGAGCCTGCGCGTTCGGACACAATAGCTACAACGCAGATACAGTTTTTGTCGATAGATACACGTTGGGAAGGGAAAATGCCGATTGGGTACATTCGTATCACCGTAGTGGCGATGCTGATGTTTTGCTTCGCGATGCCGCTTGCTGCCATGCAGGGGCAGACGGTGCTATTGCCTACAGCCGCCAGTGATGGCTTTATCGTCAAATTCAAATCCACCTCTTCTCGAGCCAGCCAGCAGAATACCCTAGCCACCGCCGGACTAAAGACAGTAGAGCGTTTTGCACTCACAAGTGGATTGAGCTTCGTCCAAACCGTCACCGGGCAAAACAAGACAAATGCGCTGTCCACGCTCCAACAAAATCCCGCAATCGAATACGTCGAGCCGAACTATCTGGTCCAAGTTGAGGTCGTTCCAAATGACCCGGACTTCAATAGACAATACGGACTCAGCAATAGTGGCCAGAACGGCGGCGCCCGCAACGCGGATATCAGTGCGCCCGAAGCTTGGGATCTTACGACTGGCGAAGGGGCATTAATCGCTGTGGTCGATACGGGTGTCGACTATAACCACCCAGATCTGAGCTCAAACATTTGGATTAACAATGGCGAGGTGCCCAATAACGGCATTGATGATGATCACAATGGTTATGTTGATGACATCAGGGGGTGGGATTTTGCGAATAGCGACAATGACCCGATGGATGACCATGGCCATGGTACTCACGTATCCGGAATAATTGCGGCTCAGGGCAATAATGGTACCGGTGTCGCAGGTGTGAATTGGAAAGCCAGTATCATGGCATTGAAATTCATGGACGGTACGGGCATTGGATCGACTGTAAACGCTATTCGCGCAATCAATTATGCTGTGGCCATGGGTGCTCGCGTTTCGAATAATAGCTGGGGTGGAGCAGGCTATAGTCAGGCGCTTTATGACACTATTCAGGCAGCCGCGCAAAAAGGTCATCTCGTTGTGGCCGCTTCAGGAAACGACGGTGTTAATAATGATGACCCCAACACGCCGCATTATCCGTCAGGCTACAATCTGAACAACATCATTTCAGTCGCGGCAACCGACTCATCGGACAATCGTGCAATATTCTCTAATTTCGGGGCTACTACTGTGGACCTGGGGGCACCTGGGGTAAGAATTTACAGTACTTTGCCGGGACGCAGTTACCAGTTTATGGATGGTACTTCTATGGCGGCTCCTTTTGTTACAGGTGTCGCAGGATTGATTATCTCCCGTTTGCCGGACATCAATATCGATACTTTGGTCAATGCCATCATCAACAATACGGATCCTGTTTCATCAATGACGGGAATTACCACGACCGGAGGCAGGTTAAACGCGTTTAAGGCGCTGTCCAGCGTCACCGCAGATATCAAAATCTCTCCAAATACCGCTAATGTCGGAATAAACGATACGTTGCAATTTTCTGCTCAGGGCGGGACAGCTCCTTATCAGTGGAGCGTAAACAATACGGCACTAGCACAGATTGATAGTCGCGGGTTCTTTCGTGCACTTAGTGCAGGAAAGGTACAGGTAAATGTAATTGATGCCAGTGGTTTTCGTTCAAATACAGGTGATATCGTCATTAGTGATATCAATATCAGCCCGAATAACGCGGATCTGATCGTCGGCGAAGTGCTGCAGTTTTCTGTAAGTGGCGGTATCGCGCCCTATGAGTGGCAAACTCCACCCAACGGCATCGGCAGTATCGATAGAATAACAGGTTTATTCTCCGCCTTGTCGTCAGGTGTAACGGAAGTTAGTGTTAGAGACAGCACCGGTATCTCAAAAAGCAGTGGCAGCATCCGTATCGTCGATATTCAGCCACTGATGATATCTCCAATGAGAGCCGATCTCATGCCCGGAGAAACCCTGGCTTTCCGAGTCAGCGGCGGTACTGCGCCATATACATGGTCGGTATCGGATAATCTGATCGCTTCTATCGACAATGCCGGGGTGTTAATTGCAAATCAAGCCGGGGCAGTCACCGTAACCGTTACCGATTTAAGCGGCAATAGCGTTACTAGCAATGCAATTAACATAAGCGAATTAGCCATCGTTGCGGACAATACCACCGTGCGCATAAACGAGACAGTAAACCTTATCGTCAAAGGTGGTAAGCCGCCATATCAATGGCGAGTAACAAATTCAAATATCGCCAATGTCGACGCGGAAGGAATTCTTACTGCGGTCAATCCCGGATCGATACGCGTTACGATTATGGATGCGAACGGCAACATAGGGCGCTCCCAGGTGATTCTGATTACCAATAGTGCAGCTCTAAACGTTTTTGTTCGCGACAATGTAATTTCAGTGAACGGAACAACAACCATAAAAGTATCTGGTGGTACACCGCCTTATAACTGGACAAACAGCAATCCTTCCGTGGTGCGTGTGGACGAAAACACTGGAACCGTTACCGGATTAAGAACCGGGAACGCAGTTATCTCAGTCACAGATAGTACTGGGGTAATGGTCGCTTCAGACACGCTCGAAGTCAGAGCTGTGTTTCTAACCCCGGCGAATAGTAATATAGAAGTCGGGCAGACGGTTAGCTACAGCGTTAGCGGAGGCGTAGCGCCATATCGCTGGGAAGTGAGCAACACCGGTATTGCCTCCATTGATAGCACAGGCCTGCTCAGAGGCATCGCTACAGGGGCGGTAACGGTAAACGTATTCGACCGTGATAATGTGAAGATGTCGGCGACTGTGACCGTAGTCGCAGCAGGAAGTGGTGGAGCTATTCATCCTTTGGATATACGTCCTTTTACTGCAGTTCTCTCTAGACGCTCTCAAAGCGAATTGTTATTTACCGCGACCGGTGGCACAGCGCCCTATCGTTTTTCGCTAACTAATACGACGGTTGGAAAGATTAACGCCTCTACAGGTGCCTATATTCCATTTTCTGATGCTCCTGGAGAGACTAGGATAGTAGTCACGGATGCTGATGGTCACGTTGCCGAAAGCGGTATTATTTCAGTTCAATAGCGTTGAAGTTCAAGCATCTGTCACGGTTTTTCATACTGTGACATGAGTCTCATTTTGGCCACTTTGCCTGTTCCTGATTTTTTGCCGACCGATAACACTAATACACCGGATTTTCTCAGGAAGATTTATGTTTAAAGTGCTGTTAGTCGAAGACAACCATATCAACCAGATGGTTGCCTCAAAAATCCTGCGCAAAACCGGCATGCACGTAGATATCGCTACGAATGGATTAGAAGCGTTGGACTTGATCAAAACAAACGACTACCAGCTGATTTTGATGGACTGCCATATGCCGAAAATGGATGGCTTTGAGGCAACAAAGAAAATTCGTGCGATGGGGCTAGACATGCCGGTTATAGCCCTGACAGCCTCGACTGACCAGGAAACACGAGAGCTGTGTTTCAAAGCAGGTATGAATGAGTTCATCAGTAAACCGGTACGAACTTTGGCTTTGACCGAACGGGTCGCTTATTGGCTCAGCCATCAAATGACGAAAATCGGATAAATCTTTTCTAAAAAACGACCTTAAGGGCTTTTAACAAACACTCGCGCACTTAGCCCTGTCGCAATTTCAACTGGACGCGTCGCTTCCGTTTCACCATCAAATTGATCGGTTAATAATCCTAAATGCAGTTTTTCATCAGAGATTTGGTAAACATCGAAGTAGACCATCTTCACATTATGGGGTAGGTAAGTAATATTTACTGCCTTGTCAATTTCGTATTTGACCTCAGTTCCGTAAAGATACTGCAAGTCTTCTGTTCCACCAGTGGAATGAGCTATTGCTTCTAATCGCTTGAAACTAAAATCGATGGGTTGCATCACGGGTTCTGGAGCGAGAGAGGTATCGATAGAAAAGTTACCCTGCATTCGCAAACTCCACATGCGATTGGGTTGGAGGCAATCATTTTTATTAAATTTTTCATCAATGCGAATCGCCTGATCTTTGAAAAATGTGTACGTAGTTCGCTTGGATACAGTCGCGAGTGAGCCGGTAACGCTACCCTGGCGGCCGTTTGCGCATGCCCCTTCCCATACCGCATGTATAGGAAATTCGGTGGGTTCCTCCTGAGGAAGTCGAGAACAGGCCAAAGGAATAATCAGCAAGCTAAGAACGATTCGAAATGCAACGGTCATGGGTCAAACGGATAGTTACTTCTGAAAGGGCATTATACTTGCGATCTCCCGTTGCTGGAAGACACTACTTATCTATGGAAATACGATATGGACCGTGTTCGGCAAATGATCGGCGATTACCTTGCACAGCGCCTGTAGGGCCTGTTTTCGTGGAAAACTACGGCGTGTTACAAGTGAGATTCTACGCGATGCGTTACGTATAGAGAGCTGCTGGGCGACGACGCCACTTCCTGTTGTCCACGAGGCCTGCATTGCAAGCGCGGGAACAACAGTTAGACCAAATCCAGCACGTACCATCTGGATGAGAGTTTCCAGACTAGCCGCGCGTAAATCGGCAAAGTCGCCACCTCGCGTTCTGTCTTCCATATGAAACATCGCCATGGCCTGATCAGCAAGGCAATGGCCTTCAGCGAGCAACAGAATATTTTCCCCTTTCAGATCACGGGCGGTGATTTTGTCGCTGGTATAGAATGCGTGCTTACGTGGATATGCGATCCAGAATGGCTCGTCAAAAAGCGCCGTGGTATCGAATTCCTGGTCATCCACATCGGTTGCAAGCAATGCTGCGTCTATCTCGTGATTCCTAAGGCGCTCAAGTAGAACATCTGTGAGTTCTTCTGACAGCACAAGTTTTAGTTGAGGAAACTGTTGTTGCAAAGGCGAGATGATTAACGGTATTAGATAGGGACTGAGTGTTGGAATTGCGCCTATGCGCAACGGCCCAGCCAATGGATCCTGGTGGGCCATTGCCAGCTGCTGCATTGCGTCGACTTTTTCCATGATCTCACGGGCGTGACGCAATAATAATTCACCGATAGGGGTAATCTCTACGGATCGATTGGTGCGTTCAAACAATATTGCACCTAACTCCTCTTCCAATTTTTTCAATTGACCACTTAATGTTGGTTGACTTACAAAACAACGTTGCGCAGCTTTACCAAAATGACGATAGTCAGCAACGGCAATGAAGTATTGTAGATCTCGTATATTCATTTTGTGTCTGTCTGTAAGTGTGTTTGGAGGCTTTTCCAAAAGGGATATAGCAGATTTTGCCGATGAATCACAGCCTGGGAGTAGAGCGTAACGGTTTTGTTTTGGTGACTGTCTCCTTGAGTTTATTGAGAGGGGAGAGGGAAATGAGATGGTATTAGCGCGTGTCGTGCCAGTGAGGATGGCGCAAGCACTTGGTGAATTAGGGGCACGAAAGAAGAGGAATGGAGGTAATCCAATCGCACTTATGGACCCAATTGTTCCTTGCTCACCTTGGAGGCAAAAAAGTCGTCGGCGAAATCTTCATCCACGGCATTACCTGCATCATCTTCGAGTGGTTGTTCGTAGTCATTCCAGCCTCGTAGTCCGGTTTGTAGTGACAACACATGCTTATAGCCCATCTGTTGCATAGTTTGTGCTGCGAAAAGACTACGGTTTCCTGAGCGGCAGACGACAATTATTTCCTCTTCTCGTGCGCGAACCAGAGCTGGGATAGTGTCATCAAATCCCCATTCACACGCAGTTTCGAGTACGCCACGAGGGACGCAGATGGAACCGTTGATGCGCATGGCTGCAAACTCATGTGGTTCTCTAACATCGAGTATTAAAGGCTTTTCACCGCTTTCTATTTTACTGGCGAGATCCCAGGGGAAAATCTCCTTTACCGTTTTACGGCATTCATCAAGCAGTTCTGAGTATCGTTTCATCAAGTTACCACGGCTTAATTCAATGTCTGTTGCTGCTTGCCTAGACCATGTTCCACAGCAATAACGGCGGCCTCGACGCGCGAATGTACGTTAAGTTTGCGCAAAATCGACTTTACGTGTAGTTTCACGGTGCCGTCGGTAATGCCAAGATTGCGCGCGATCACTTTATTGCTTCCGCCTTCAGCGATCTGAGTCAGAATTTCACGTTCGCGTGGCGTCAAGTCACTGAGCTTATCCTGGCTGTCCGGTTTATTGATGTTTCCTTGAACCACACGAGCCAAAGTAGCAGTGAGATCCTGGGCGACGACGGTTTCTCCTTGCATGATAGAATGTAAGGCATCGATCAATTCATCAGGCTCCATATCCTTTAGCAGATATCCGTTCGCTCCACATTGGAGTGCCTCGGCAATATCGGTGTCCTCGCGGCTAGTCGTCAGCATCACGATTGGCATCTTCAAATTGAGCTTGCGCAATTGGGTCAATACTTTCAGCCCACTTGTATTGGGCATGCGAATATCGAGCAACACAATGTCTGGACTCAGGGCTTTTGCCATATCCAAGCCACTATCGGCATCGCCAAATGAACCGATGACATCAATTCCTCTGGTAGCCAGCAGACCCTCTAATCCGGCTCGAAAAAGTGAATGATCATCAATGAGCAGCACACGTATGTTCTTTTCTGTTTCTATTGTCATTGGGAAAATCTTTGTACTATCGGTGTAATTTCTTCTGGTTCAGTATCTTCAATGAATAAGGAGTTAGCAGCCTCACTATAGTGAAAAGGCGAGCTCTTGAAACTCAGTTCCACGCGTGTTCCCTCGCCGTCTTCGCTGTCGATAGAGAGTTCACCATTGAGCAGTTTACAGCGTTCCTGCATGATATTGATACCAATATGTTTACCAGCACGGTTTCGATTGCGCTTGGATTTGATGCCTACGCCATCGTCCTCAATCAAAACTGACCAGTTACCATTGTTTGATGCTTTAACCAGCACGCGCGCATGATGCGCCTGGCTGTGTTTTCGGATATTGCTCAATGCCTCCTGAACGATATGCAGGACTTGAACCTCGTTGCTTGGATGTAAAGACTGACCGTTGATCTCGTTTTGAAAAAATACGGATATATTGTTTTCCCTTTCGAAACTTCTTACGCATTCCTCTATCGCAGGTACAAGTCCACGTTCATCCATGCGCGTGCGGAAATGCCCAAGCAATTCACGCAATTCCTCGTTTGCCTTATCCAGGCCTTGATACAGGTTTTGAATTTCTTCCTGCATGTCTTTGTGTCGTTCTCGATGGTGATTTTTATCCAAAACGCTAACCTGCATCTTCAAACTGGCCAGCGTCTGTGCAAGCGAATCGTGTAATTCGTGAGATAGTAGGGTTCTTTCTTCCATTAGTGACAGTCGATGGGCGCGTTTTTCAAGTCGTGACTTTGCAATTGCAACGCCGAGATGTTTACCTATGCTACTAAGCAACCCATTGGCTTCGTCCTGACCACTAAAGCTATTACCGGTAACGTAAAGATTATAAATACCTAGAGTTTCGCCTCGATACTGTAAAGGTATCGCTATGACTTTCTGGCCACGGCCAAATGATTGAAACCGAGTTGATTCTTGACAATGTGTAATTTCACGGCACTCCATACGGCCATGAAGGACAGCTTTACCGCATGAACATGCATCCAAAGCGATCAAGTGTTCTCGCGAGAGCGTTTGCTCATCCAGGCCGATACTCGCAATCATGCGCAGCATTCCGTCGTCAGTCAATAAGCGTACACATGCGGCATCTGCTTTGGCAATGTTCAACATGGTGTGCATAAAACGCGTGAGCAGCTCTTCCAGATTGTGTGCGTTATTGATGCAGGAAGCGACGTCATATAACGTTTCCAACGACTGGTTTTTTAGTTTGACGCGTTCTGTTTGTTCCATCACCTGGTCTTGCATATGTTTTGTCAAGGCACGCAGTGATTCACTCAAGGTATTGATGTCGCCGGCCAGCTCAACGAATTCTTCCGGTCCAGTTTCAGGAATACGCGCGGCTAGATTGCCACCACGCATACGCATGGCCCAGTGACGCAGGTGCGTTAGGGGGACCAGGAGATTATGTTCAGTTCGTACGACGGCGATATAAAGCTGAACAAGGCTGAATAGCAACAAAGCGATTGCAGTGGATGCGAAATAAACCAGGTATTCCGGCATTGCGATGATTGCAGCAAAGGCACTGACACTCAGCAACATTGAAAGTGTGATTGTAAAAAAGGGAAAGCTGAGCCCGGCACTTTTCAGGGCGCCACGGGACTTATAATTCCACTGGCTGGCTGGGCGTATAAGCCATTTTCCTAAACTATTGGCTAAACTGAGTTTTCCGCTAGAACTACTCAAAGATGTATACCCCTGTGCGGTGAAAACCTTATTTATTATCGTTCACTAAGCGGATTTATATATGAAAGGTTCAAGCAATACAAGGAAACGCTAATGCAGCATCGTCAAGATGTCTTGAGAAGATGCTTAACTAATTGAAAAAATAGATAATAGTCGTGTTTCTCGATAAATGCCATAGTATTTACCAAAAATTTAGGGGTGTATTTTGCCTAAACATAGGACGAAATATAGAAAACGGATAAAACGGTTTTGATCATTCGAAGAGCGATGGAAAAACAGCTGACAGAAGCGGTATTGGCCGCAATCAAAAATGTTATTAAGACGATGCTTCAACAGGAAGCAACTCATACCGAGCCGTATGTAAAAAAGAAGCCGATCGCATTCGGCGAAGTCTCAAGTTATATCTATCTTGTGGACGAGCACAACAAGTATTCCGTAGCAGTTTCTTTTCCCCACGATGTCATCCGGTTAATAGCCAGGAAGATGTTGCCTCCGAATACGGTGTTAACTGGCGAGGTCATTAAAGACCTGACCCAGGAAATGGCTAATATGTTCGCCGGTGGTGCCAAATCAAGTTTGGAGGATGCGGGAATAAAGCTGCAAATGTCTTTACCTCGGCTCATCGCAGGCAAGAATCACATTATTAAACATGTTTCGGAAACAGGAATTCTCATGATTCCGTTGATGTGTGATTTTGGCCCCTTTTTCGTAGAAATATGTAAAGCACAGCAAAAACAAAACGAGGTGAAAGCCGCTGGTTGATGGTGAATTCCCTACCGAATACATTTTTTGTTTGATAGTGCAAATTTAACAATGTGTGCTTTTTCAACGATGAATGGCGTAGATTCCAGGTCTGAAAATATCGTCTTCCGTATTGTTAAACGCGGCCACGTAGCGTCCGATGGCATTTTCGAGTTCTTCGCTCCAGGACGGGTGGGCATAGCTCATGTCGGTGAAGAACCATAGACCTCGGTTGGACTGGCAGGCGGCGGTCAGTGTGTGGACCATTTCTCCTGCTTGAGGGCCGACTATGGTGCCACCAAGCAACTGGCCTGTCTCGTCGTCATGTACAACTTCAATATATCCTTCAAGATCCTTGCTTGTTTTGGCTTTGGTTGATCCTGCCAGATTGATGCGAGCCACTTCCACTTCAAATCCTGCCTGTTCGGCTCGGTCTTCAGTGAGACCTACACTGGCAATTTGCAAGGCTGTATCGATGACCATAGGGACGCGATTATAGTTAAACTTTTGGCTGTTGCCGTTTATCGCATTATTTGCGGCAATCTTTGCATCATGAAATGCACCGTTGGCGGTCATTGGGCCGTGTTTTACATCACCGATCGCGTAAACACCTTTGCAGCTAGTCTCCAGATATTCATTGGTCTGAATAAATCCATCTGGATGAAGATGAATCCCCGCAGCATCTAGATTCAAAGATTCAACATTTGGTACGCGCCCGACTGCGACGAGTACTTTTTCAAAACGCAGACACTGCCCATCATTCAACGTGACCTCGACACCACCTGCTTCGACCCGAGAGGATGAAACCTGGGTATTTTTGATATAGGCAATTCCCAGGCGTTTAAACTTTCGTTCGAGGGTCTGGCTGGCGCGTTCATTAATGCAAGGTTTGTTAAGTAGACGCTCCGATTGTTCGACAATGCTTACCTTGCAGCCAAACTGATGTAAGGCATAGGCCAGTTCGCAACTGACAGTGCCGCCTCCGACAAACAGCATTGATGTCGGCATTGTGTCCAGTTTAAACATAAAGTCCGTGGTGTTGAGAATATGTTCACCATCTCTTGGGCAACAATTCAATTCCTTCGGCCTGCCACCGGTGGCAATTACTATTTTATCTGCGGTATACACTGTCGTGATATTATCTTTGACGACTTTAAGAGTGTGCTCGTCTACGAAACTAGCGCTACCTTCGTGTAGTTTAATACCAAGCTGTTTTAACCAGGGTATGAGGGTGGCACGGATACCGGCTATGGTTTCATTTTTGTGTTTAATCGCCGCACTGAAATCGCCGCTTATCTGGCCGGAAATTCCGTGTCCGGCATAACTGCTGAAATCTCGTAGTAGCTTTGCAATTCGAACGAGTGCATCTTTGGGAACGCAGCCCTGGTTAAGACAGGTACCGCCGGGAAGTGATTTTTCAATAATCGCGACTTTTGCACCGTACATGGAAGCTGTCACCGCCGCTTTGTAACCGGCCGGGCCGCTTCCGATGATCAAGAGATCATAATGATTGGTGTCGTTGGTCGGCATTGTTTGCGTGTCTTTTTGCAGACCCTCCTTTGTGTTTGCGTACGAACTGAACAAAGCGCGATGCCCAGCGATTATGTTCGCTGTCGCGCAAATGGGTATAACTGGCAAAGGTGTTTTTGTAAATCACGCCGTCATGAGCGCCATCGACACCAAATCCTCGCATCATTTTGTAACCGAAACGGATGTCTTCATCGATGTTTTCGGCCTTGGAATAGTGAAACTCGTGAGCACAATAGACAGCATTGTTTTCTGTGCGATTGTCTTGCCACGGAAAGTCTTCGCTCTCGGAAACGCGTACATAACCACGACCCTGTGGTTTGTCGTACATCACGGTATCAAGGCCGAGTGCACCGCACATCTCATGGCTCTCGTCGCGCCATTTGAGTACGCGTGACAAATACATCAGTCCACCACATTCTGCATAGACAGGCATACCGTCTTCGATTTCACGTCGAATCTGTTGCTTCAATTCGCGATTGGCGGCAAGTTGCTTCGCTTGTGTTTCCGGAAATCCACCACCGATAAATAAGCCGTCGACTTCTGGCAAACTACGATCATGTAGCGCATCAAAAAATACCAGTTCGGCACCTGCCGCTTGCAGGGCCTCGAGATCGTTGGGGTAATAAAAGCCAAACGCCGCATCTCGTGCGACACCAATACGCACATCGGTCTTGGCATTGCTGACGAGCTTGAGATATTTCCCCGTATCCACATCTGGGGCGAGGGCAGCGATCTCCATCAGGCGTCCGAGATCCACCTGATCACCCACGTGCGATGCGATGCGCTGTATGGTTTCCGTGGATAATCGTGACTCGTTGCTTGGAATCAGTCCAAGATGACGTTCGTCGATATTCAAATCTGCGTGTTCATGCACCGCACCTATGACCGGAACGTCAGTATAGTGCTCTATAACCGCTCTCAGCTTGCCCTCATGGCGTTTACCGCCGAGCTTGTTCAAGATGACACCTGCGATATTGACCCGCTCATCGAAGGCCTGGTAGCCCAGAATCAGAGGGGCGATACCTCGCGTCATGCCCTTGGCCGAAATCACCAGCACCACCGGGGCCTTGAGCAGGCGGGCGAGGGCGGCGTTGCTATTGCGTCCTTCCAGGTCCAGGCCGTCGTACAGGCCTTTGTTACCCTCGATAATACCGATATCCGCACCGGCCATGTAACGGCGAAATGTTCCGCGTAACTCTTCTTTGCCCATGGTGTGGTAGTCGAGGTTATAACAGTTACGGCCGCTGGCCTGCGCCAGCCACATCGGGTCGATATAATCGGGGCCTTTTTTGAAGGGTTGTACGATCTTGCCTTGTGCCTGAAGGGCGGCGCACAAGCCCATGGAAATCGTGGTCTTGCCTGACGATTTATGGGCGGCAGAGATCAGTACATGTGACATTTCAGGCCGCCGCGACGAAGCGATTTAGCGGGCGATTTTTCCACATCGTTTCCGCCATTTGTTGTGCTTCAGACTGATCCTTTGCCTTGCCCATGAGTTTGAGAATGATGGCTACGGTACCAGTGACTGAAGCGATGCCATATTCGTCGTCCTGTTTGCCTTCCCACACCTCGCGCAAACGCGCGATGTCCATTTCTTCGTCGCGCAGGTGTCGTGGACCAGAAAACAGTGGCCCCCAATCTTCCTCGGACAATTCGCCGTCATGAACCGACTTTACGCGAGTGGTGTTATCAGGATTGCGCTCTATCTCGCCACCTTCACCTTTCAACACCGCCATATGTTGCTCGCCGATTAACTGCGCTGCTACCTGGTGTGTATCGCTATAGGTAGGGTGAAATATACCTTGTATGAGATAGGGTGCTTTATATGGATTGAACATGCGCGCGACAGTATGAACCGGTGAGCGCAAACCTAGTAGCGGACGCATCTGGATAATGTCATGCATGAGCCCGGACATCACTTCCAATGGAATGTATGCGAAGTTATTGGCTTCAATCTGTTGATTAGCCATTTCGTAACTTTCACATACAGGAAGGCCAAGCAATTTGAGCGTATCGCGTGTGTATACGCGGCCTTCGGTATGTCCCTCGGTGCCGTGCATTAAAACTCGAATACCGTTAGAGGCTAGCAACAAGGCAGACAAAATAAACCACGGCAACTGGCGACGTTTGCCGGCATATGATGACCAATCAAGATCTATCTGAGTGTGATTCGACGGGACATTGAAGCTGTCTCTACACGCCTGAACAAATCCTGCGATTTCTTCCGGTGTTTCCTCTTTGACGCGCAATAGCATGAGAAAAGCACCCAACTGCAGGTCTTCGACCTCGCCCTTGAGTATCATGTTCATGGAGTCGTAGGCCTCTTGCTGGGTGAGGCCGCGAGAGCCCTTGCGTCCCTTACCCAGGATGCGAACGTAGGGCGCGAATGGATGTTCTTCGTACATATTGTGTGGCACTCCTGTTCGTGCCGCCAGGCATTAACCTTTGTGATGCGGGTTTGCTGCGGCGTCCGATAAATCAGCGGGCAGGAATTTTAGCAATTTCACGCCTATGCTCACAATCAGACCGGCAATTGCGACGCCACCAATTCCGAGCAGAGTTTCAGGCAAACTTGGAGAATAGCTGCCAACAACACCGTCAAAGAAACTGCTAGAGATGTTGTACTCTGGGAAAATTTCCAAAGGTACCGCTTGGCCGCCAATGATGATGACATACATTTGCGCAATTCCGCCGATCAACACAAGCACTGCGGCGTATCCCAGTGACTTTGCCGATTCTTTCAATTGTGGACTATAAATGATTGCGAGAGGAATCAGGCTGCCTAGGACAATTTGCACGCCCCAGAACAATAACGTGTAGATTCCACCATCACGTAGTATAAACGCCTCTACGTCGCCGTGTTCTGCAGCATATAAGTTCGTCAGGTGATATATGGACACCATCAGTAGTACGCCGGCAATGAAAACGCCGAGTAATCTGCGTAGACGACCCAATACATAATTACCTAAAGGACGTCCGCTCCATTTGTATGAGGCCATGAGTACGAGTACGAATACCGCTAGACCGAATGAGAAAGACATAACGATAAACATCGGTGCCATGATCGCTGCATCATAGGCCTGGCGTGCAACCAGAAAACCAAAGATGGAACCAGTACCTGTGGTCAGTATCAGCCGCCAAACAAAGGCAACGAGACCGGCGGTCTTACTGTGCTTCTTGTATTGACCTTCCATCATCATCCACAAATAGACGAAGACGATGGCCATAAAACCGTTGTAGAGAATAATGTTCCAGGCGAATATCGATTTGAAATTGTAGTGAGTCATGGCGACGATGAGTCGATCGGGACGACCGAGATCGAGTACCAGAACAATCAAACCACCGGCAAGCAATGCCATGGCTAAAAGCCCGGATAAAGGCGCCAGAGGTTTATAGGCTGTTTTACCAAATACTGAAGAGATCGAGGCAACATTGAGCGCGCCAGACGCAGCGACAATCAGGAATACAGCAAATACGTGTGGCATGCCCCAGACGATCTGGTTATTCATACCGGTAACAATGTGGCCGTTGTGTTCCATGTAGTAGGCGGAACCTAAGCCTAACAAAAGCAAGGCAGCCAAAGCGCCTATCAGAAAAAAGTACTCTCCGCTCTTACCTTCGATTTCCAGGAAATTAACTTTCTTCATCCCTTATATGCCTTCGTATCTGACACCAGTGTTGAGTTTCAAATCCGCACGTACCTGACGTGAGGGGTATTCTTTTAAACGCTTGCTGATCGCGCTGTTCGGATCATTCAGATCACCAAACATGATGGCTTGTTCTTTACAGCTTTCGACACAAGCCGGCATTTCGCCTTTGTCGACACGATGGACACACATCGTACAACTTTCGACAGTACCCATACCGCGCGGCATGTAAGCGTCTTCGTGATCCACAATTTCGTGTACAAATGAACGTGCCTTGTAAGGGCAGGCCATCATGCAATAACGGCAGCCGATACAGATATGTTTGTCGACGAGAACGATACCATCGGCACGTTTCATAGACGCGCCAGTCGGGCAAACATCCACACAAGGTGGTTCGGCGCAATGTTGACACATCATAGGCAGTGAAGCCTGGTGACCGGTGGTCTTATGTGTCAGGTTGACTTTGCGTATCCATTGCGGCTTTTGTGCTAGTGGAGCGGTGTCATTTGCCCAGCCGTTTTCTTTGGCGCAGGCAGAAACACAATCATCACAACCGGTTTTGCATTTATTGGAATCGATTAACATGCCCCAGCGAACATCTCGCGATGCTGCTTCAGAAGGAGAACGGGCCTGTGCGACCTCGAACATCATTACGCCGGGAGCGAGGGTCACCCCGGCAGCCGCTGCACTGACCGCGAGAAAACGACGGCGTTGCAAATTAGGGCTTTGTTCGTCAGATGTACTCATGCCTATGGATTCCTCTGACTGACTTGTTGTTGAGGTTTAGAGTTGTGGCAACCAAAACAATCGATCTTGACTGCCGCATAACTATGACAACTATTACAAAAATGTTTTTCACTTTTGACACTAACAAACGTACCGTCACTGTCTTTCACGGCGTGGCATGAGAGACAGCCTTGTAGGCTATGCTTTACTGTGCGTATACCTTCGCGCAAGGTATCGTCGCGTTGGTGCTTGAGTAATTCCATATGATTACGACGCATGAAACCCGTCTCTTCGACACATTGTTCGCCCTTAATGGCTTTCGGCACATCAGGCTTAGGCACATCTGCTTGAACCAAAGAAACAGAGAATGCGGCAAGCAGCAACGCGCTTATGAGGTAGGGGTATAACCGCAATTGCTTCTTAACCGCATTCTGTTTCATTTTTGAACCCCTATTACTCACCAAGACCCATATCGATGTAACCAGTAGGGCACACATCGGCACAGATATGACATCCGATACAACGGTTGTAGTCGGTGTAAACATAACGACCAGTGGTCGATTGTTTTCTTGGCGTCTTCTTGACCGCATCCTGAGGGCAGTAGACAACGCAGTTGTCACACTCGAAGCACATACCACAGCTCATGCAACGTTCTGCTTCTTTCTTGGCATCTTCTTCAGTTAAACAAACGATACGTTCCTTGAAGTGACCCAAGACTTCGTCAGCGTGTACGTCTTTGTGATCACGTAGTACGCGCGGCGTAAAAGCAAAGTGACCAAGGAACAGTTTGTTCGATTTGATGACTTCTTTCTCTGAACGGTCTTCATAATTGTGTACGGCGAAGTCCATATCGGAAGTACCGCGAACTTCTCCTGGCGTGTAGTCGCTAGGCGCCAATTCGGTTTCACGCAACTTGGCGAGCAGATTGAAATGATGAACATCAACTTTAGGACGCTTATCAAATTCGGAAACGCCGCTCAGGTAATCGTTAATACTATCGACAGCAATTGATGCTTGACCGATTGCTGTAGTTAGTAGGTGAGGGCGGATGATATCGCCAGCCACGAAGTGGCCTTTCTTGCCTTTAACCTGATAGTTGCCATCGGCATCAATCAAACCACGGCCGTTATTTAGCTCGTCGATACCCTCGAATTCACCGGTCTGACCGATGGCTGCAACAATCAGCTCAGCCTCAAGTACACGTTCGGTTCCTTCTATTTTTTTATGGGTTTTTTCATCAAAATCGGCAACTTTTAGACCAATCGCACGACCGTCGTCACCGAGTACTACTTCGACAGGGTCAACACAACCAACGATTTCCACACCTTCACGCAGCGCGTCTTGTACCTCATGCTCTGCTGCAGTCATGTTGCTGACCGGGTGACGTGAGATCAACGTAACATCGGCACCTTGTTTGTTGGCAGCTGAGACAACATCTTGAGCTGTGTGACCAAGTACAACGTACTCAGGACGCTGCTTCGGATCTTTCGGCGTAATGTTACCGATACGACGGGCAACAGAGGCAACGTCAATAGACGTATCACCACCACCTACAACCACAACCTTACCAGTTACGTGATCAAGTCGGCCTTCGTTAAACGCAGAGAGGAAGGCAACACCTGTAATACAGTTGTCAGCCTCTGCACCGGGAATAGGCAGAGGACGACCTGCTTGTGCGCCGAGCGCCCATAGTACCGCATCAAATTCTTTCTCAACATCGGCCATGGATACATCTTTACCGACGCGGACGTTAAGACGAGTTTCGACGCCCATCTCCAAAATACGGTTGATTTCGCCATCGAGTACATCACGTGGTGTACGATAGCCAGGAATGCCGTAACGCATCATGCCACCGAGTTCTGAGTGGTCGTCGAAAATGGTAGCACCGTGACCTAAACGACGCAGTTGGTAAGCCGCTGCGAGACCAGCAGGGCCGCCACCGATAATAGCCACTTTCTTACCCGTGTCCGCACCCGGGGCGTCAAATTTGAAGCCTTCAGTTAGCGCGGTGTCACCAATATACTGCTCAACAGCGTTAATGCCGACATAGTCTTCAACCTCGTTACGGTTACAGCCGTCCTGACATGGCGCAGGACATACGCGACCCATAATAGAAGGGAAGGGATTGGCATTGGTTGAACGACGGAAGGCATATTCTTGCATGCTCACGTCTTTGGGGGGCTTTTCCATACCGCGAACGATATCTAACCAACCACGAATATCTTCACCCGCGGGACAACTGCCCTGGCAAGGCGGTGTACGGTGAACATAGGTAGGACACTTGTGTGACCAGCCCGCTTGAAATATATGCTCGTCCCATGCTTCTGGCTCAAAATCGCCATCCTCATAGCGACGGAAGGTCAACTTGTGGTTTACATCGTTTTTAGAAACTGCCATGCCTTTTCTCCCAGTCTATAACTCAAACGAGCAATTAAAATTGTTTATCACCAAGTACAATGGCATCGCCGACCAGCTGATGCACACTGACGATCATATCCATTGGTAAACCGTAGAACGGTGTTACCTTGCTGAACTGTGCTTTACATATGGCACAGATAGCGGCCACATTGGTTACACCGTGATTCTCGACCACGTCCTTCAGTGCTTCCATACGTGGAAGTGCACCTTTGACGCGTAGTTCCATCAAGTCGTCGGTCAACAGTCCGCCGCCACCACCACAACAATAGGTTTTGTCATGAGTGGTATCCGGATTCATTTCCACGTAGTGATTGCATGCCGCTTTAATAACTGCACGCGGAATTATAAATTGTCCGCCTGGCATATTTCCCATGCTGGTTGCGCGTGCAACATTACAGGAATCGTGGAAAGTGATGACACGATGATCGTTGGCTTCTTTATCTAGAGTGATAGCACCGCGCTGTATCAAGTCGTAGGTGAATTCACAGATGTGCTGCGGTACAGGATAGCGCTTATCGAGAAAATCGAAAGGTCCTATCAATGTATTCCAGAAGCTATAAGCAACGCGCCACGCATGACCACATTCGCCAACGATAATTCGCTTAACGCCAAGCTCTTCGGCGGCCCGACGAATACGTGAGGCTACTTGTTGCATCTGATCATAGCTGCCGATGAACATACCGAAGTTTGCTGCTTCAGAGGCATGTGAACTCAACGTCCAGCTAATACCTGCCTGATGGAAAACCTTAGCATAACCCATCAAACCGTCGATATGTGGTTCCGCAAAAAAATCTGCGGATGGCGTCACCAGAAGTATATCTGCGCCTTTTTGATCGATGGGAATACGAACCGCGACGCCGGTATCTTCTTCCATGTCTTCTTCAAGACCTTCCAGCGTGTTGATCAAGGCAGGCTTGGGTAAACCTAGATTGTTGCCGACGGTCTTAACCTTACCAATGATTTCGTTGCAGTATTTTTGGCCTTTTCCGACGTGATCCATGATCTCTCGGGCTGCCATGGAAATTTCAGCAGTATCGATGCCGTATGGACAGAACACGGAACAACGGCGGCACTGTGAACACTGATGAAAATATTTATACCAGTCCTCAAGCACTTCTTCGGTGAGATCTTCTGCACCGACCAGTTTGGGGAAATATTTACCGGCAAAGGTGAAATAACGACGGTAGACTTTACGCAACAAATCCTGTCGCGCTACCGGCATATTTTTCGGATCAGCGGTGCCCTGGAAATAATGGCACTTGTCGGTACATGCACCGCACTTAACGCAGCTGTCGAGATAAACTTTTAGTGAACGATATTTGGTTAGAAGCTCGCCCATTTTTTCAATGGCTTTTTCTTTCCAGTCTTCCACTAACTCACCCGGAAATCCCAGTGGTTCCTGATGCTCAGGCTTCGCCACAAATGGACTGCTATGCGACATACTGTCAACCTTAAGCAAAGGTATAACTGGGTATTCGCGCAGTTTCGGGGTTTCAAATTCGACTTTGGCCACCTGTTAACTCCTCAGAAATTCGCCTACTTGCCTTCCATCTTCGCAGCCCAGGGTGCGATATGACGTTTTTCACGCGAATTATCGACCTGGTTACGGGAAGGGCTGAAGAATACACCTGGCGCATGTAACAGTTTGCTGATTGGAAATACCAGCAATAGTGTCGCCACCAACAGCAGGTGAACATATAAAATCGGATCTGAAGGTATAGGCTGAATTTCGAAGACCATCAGGCCCAGCATAAAACTCTTTACCGCCACGATATCGGTATGGGTGACGTATTTCATCGCTAGACCAGAAAGCGCAATAGCAACCAGTAATGCCAGCATTAAATGGTCAGATGGGCCAGAAATGTAACGGATACGCTCAACCACAACACGGCGTGCCCACAATGCCAGTAACCCAGCGAGCATCGCGAATCCAGCATAGACGCCTATCCATTGAATCATTTCCACCCACCACCAGACAGGTTCCTGGAAATAGCGCAGATGACGCAAAACAACAATCAGCATGCCAACATGAAACAGCCAGCCAAACAACCAGATCCATTTATTTGAACGGAAAAGGCTGTGAAAAATTGTTACTTCTTTAATTAAACGCACCACTACGCCACTTCTTGTCATAGGGGCCGGCATAGTAGGAATCTTCAGTGGCGCGGGCGTTCTGGCGTAAACAGAAATACGATAAAGCACGCCTAGAATAAAAACAGCCGTCGCAAGGTAAAGGGCAATTGCTATAAATGCTGACATAGACTCAATACTATTTAGTTTTCAGTTAAAGTGGCCGACCATGTCGGCCACTTACACTTATTTAGATACAGCCAGTAGGCTTAGGCAAACCAGCGATCTTACATGCCTGCTTAGCAGGTCCGTAAGGGAACAGTTCGTACAGATACTTGCTGTTTCCTTTTTCTTTGCCCAGCTTCTTACCAATTGCCTTGGTCAGAACACGAACCGCAGGAGCGATCTGGAATTCGTCATAGTATTCACGCAGGAAATTAACAACTTCCCAATGGCTTTCAGTCATTTCAACATTTTCAGATTGAGCCAAAAGCGCTGCAGCTTCTTCACTCCAATCGTCCAGGTTGATCAAATAACCCTCTTCATCAGTCTCAAGAGACTTTCCACCTACCTCAATAGCCATATAAAAACTCCTCTACTTTCAGCGTTAATAATGGATTTTATAACCAGGACGTTGTTGAATCGTGTTTTGCAACAAGTTCGACAAAGCCTGCATAATCGACCAATTCTATATTTTCCATGACCTTGCCTCGCACGCCACGTGCTTCAAGATCACCGGAAAGTGCATAGAAACTTACCGATGCCATGGCAGATTGGACGAGATCAGTTATTTTCGTACCGTTTAACGCTCCATAGACGCCATCTTCGATCAAAAGTATGGCGCTACCTGCCTTTGCATTTCGTATGCAGCTTTCGAGACTGTCTTTCTCGAAAGGTGATTTATTTACTGTGTGTAACATTGCCATCTAGTTCACCTCAGAAACTCAGAACAACATCTTGGGTATCGATGATGTCAGCCATCTCTGCCGCAGAAACCAAGTGTATGGAATCTTTTTCTTCGTAATCGTCATCTTCATCTTCCCAAGTGAGATGCTGAAGATCCTCGATACTCAGACCGCGTGCCTCAAGAGATTCTTTTTCAACATAGATCTTTTTGATGTCGTAGTCGCCAAGGGCCTTATAGGTTGGCGAGAAGTTTTTCATACCAACGCCATCGGTCTTTTGACCTTTGACTAATTGATAGACCCCATCACCCACGAACGCCAGGCTTACATCCTGATCGAATGCTGCGCCGATGAGTACAACTTCAAGCGACTCAAGAGCGTAAATGGTTCCGTAAGGCGCTTTGCGATTGAGATAAAGAAACTTTTTTATATCTGACATAGCAACACCTTAATCACCAAACGTGATCATACGATCGGACTGTATTCCTGCTTCGATCAACTGACCGAGACCGGAGATACGGAAACCTGGTGCGATATTGTCCGCATCCAGACCCTGACGTTTCGCTTCGTTCTCATCCATGATACCGCGACGCTGAGCTGCTGCAATACACAACACCATATCGATGTTGTGTTTCTCTGCCAGTTCAGACCAGCGTTTCTGGATATTACGATCGTCTGTCGGTGGTACCGTCAGACGCGTGCCGTTGTTGACACCATCGTGATAAAAGAACACGCGAAATATTTCGTGGCCCGCCGCTAACGCTGCCGTACAAAAATTGTAGGCAGTGTCAGAGGCCTGGTGTGTATATGGGCCTTCGTTGATTAGTATTCCAAACTTCATAAATGAATACCCCGCTTAGAAACGGATGTGCGTAGAAGCATTCAAGCTGGTACGCGCACCGCGCCAGTTGTCGATATGGAACTTGGTGAACGGCAGTTCAGTCAGTTCGAAGAAACGCGGCCAACCGATACGCTCAATCCAATCACCAACGCGTTCCCAATCACGGGCATCTCCCTTATACACATGCAGAATCTTCTTAACGATTTCTGCAGCTTCTGGCCAACGTGGTGCGTTGTTTGGAATATCCGCTGCAACAAGTTTGTGGAACATAGGCTTGCTACGAGCATTAGAGTGCTTACCACCAACCCAGATTGCCAGCTTCGAGTGTTCTGGATCGTTGATCTGCATCGGAGGGCAAGGTGGATAACATGCGCCACAGCAGATACATTTCTTCTCATCGACTTCCAGAGAAGGTTTGCCGTTAACCATGGCCGGACGAATCGCGGCAACTGGGCAACGCGCAACAACGGAAGGACGTTCACACACATTGGCAACCAAATCATGATTAATCTTAGGTGGCTTGGTGTGCTGCACGTTGATCGCGATATCACCTTGACCGCCACAGTTGATCTGACAGCAGGAAGTCGTGATGTGTACGCGGTTAGGCATACGTTCGTTGATGAATTCATCATGCAACTCATCCATCAGCGCCTTAACAACGCCGGAAGCGTCAGTGCCTGGAATGTCGCAATGCAACCAACCCTGAGTGTGGGCAATCATGGTCACAGAGTTACCGGTACCACCAACGGGGAAGCCTTCTTTGTTAAGTGCTTCGATCAGAGGCGCTACTTTGCTTTCTTCGCTAACCATATATTCGATGTTTGAACGGATAGTGAAGCGTACATATCCATCAGCAAATTTGTCGGCTATATCAGCCAGCTTACGGATGGTGAAAACGTCCATCTGACGCTGCGTTCCGGCACGAACTGTCCAAACTTCTGCGCCACTTTTTGATACGTGGTGCAGAACACCCGGACGAGGGCGGTCATGGTATTTCCAGTTACCGAAGTTGTCCTTCAGTACGGGATGCATAAAGGGAAACGGATCTGGAACTCCGGTTTCGTCCGGCATACGTGGTGCTTGAGACATTATTTCTCTCCCAAAAAATTATGAATTACTGCACAAAAAAACGCGGGGGATTAACCCGCGTTCTTTCTTTGTTCCCATTTCTCGGCTTCTTCCGCCCAGGTGTCCATGCGCACGTAAGAGCTCTGACGTGGATGATTGACCATGTTTGGATCAACATCGATACCTACACCTTCAAGGAAGTTGACCAGGCCGATGCGCTCGATCATTTCACCGGTACGCTCGTGCTCAAGCGCGTTTTCAGCGAAGAAGTCGATGATGTTTTCAGCCATTTCAGTCAGCGCTTCGAAGTCTTCTTCTTCTTCCAGCTTCATGAAAGGAACAACAACCGTACCCATGGTGTCACCGATCTTCAGCGTACGCTTACCACCGATCAGAATGGTTACGCCGTGATCATCACCAGGAGACAATGCCTTGGTCATGACGTTAATACAGTGCATACAACGAACGCAATTGCGGTTGTCGACAGCCAGCGTGTCATCATCGTTCAGAGACAGCGCATTAGTCGGGCAACGTGAAACGACATTGTCGATAACGTATTTGCGGCTCTTCGCATTTATGAAATTCTTTACTTCCGCCTGATCAACTTTCATGTCGTCACGCCATGTTCCAATGACAGCCAT
Organism: Gammaproteobacteria bacterium; assembly: GCA_029881255.1. Classification (NCBI taxonomy): domain Bacteria; kingdom Pseudomonadati; phylum Pseudomonadota; class Gammaproteobacteria; species Gammaproteobacteria bacterium. The sequence goes on from JAOUMY010000012.1 coordinate 118,614, forward strand.
ATCTGAACGGTGAATCGCGTTCATACAGTCATTAGGACAACCCGAAACTTTGAATTTGAACTTGTAAGGCAGGGAAGGACGGTGCATCTCGTCGAGGAAGTTGTTAACCAGCGTACGGTGAATCAGTTGCTCGTTCGCACAAGAGTGTTCACAACGCGCCGCACCTACACAAGACATGCCAGTGCGAACAGCAGGGCCAGCACCACCAAGGTCAAAGCCCATTTCATTCAGTTCGTCGAATGCAGGCTGTACATTGTCAGTGGAAACACCTTGGAACATGATATCGCCAGATTGACCGTGGAATGCGATCAGACCAGAGCCATACTTTTCCCATACGTCACACATATCGCGCAGGGTTTTGGTGTTGTAGTGCATGCCAGCAGGTGGCTGAACACGCAAGGTGTGGAATTCGGCAGCCTCGGGATATACGGCTTTACCGGTAGTTTTGTCTTTCAATTCGGTAAAACGGGGAATAACACCACCGCCATAACCGCGGACACCAACTGTGCCCCCTTTCCAGTAACCCTTGCGAGTCTTGTAGGATTCTTCCAATTGACCCAACAGGTCAACCGCCATGTCATTGTTTTCTGCCAGTTTCTTGATGCCAGTTACAAAACTGGGCCAAGGACCGCTTTCCAATTGATCTAGATTGGGTGTATCGTGAAGTTTCTTAGCCATAATAGCCTTCCCCTAACAAGTTAACTTATTGAGAACGTTCTCTGCACTGATTCAGGACAGCCTCTTACATCGGGCCCCTAATCCAATCACATTAGTCTATGTTAATTTAGTTCATAAGGAGTACCCCGCTGTTGGGAGGGGTAGGTAAAGTGATGTATATCCCAAAAGAGATATACGAATATAATCTCCTTATTTCAGATAGATACAATACCTTTTCTCATTTCGATATTGAATTGGGTCGCAACAGTGCAACGAGTAACCCATGTGATTATGTCGAACCAAGCAACGACGCGGGATGCGTACGCAGAGCAGTCACACGAAGCTGCATTATAACCACATGCTGAGTAAGGGTGAGTAGGTAAAACGGGTTCAAATGGTTTCAATTCAAATTGCTTGAGAGAGCGAATGGCGATAAAGACCTTAAGATATGAAATGTAACTACTTGGTTTTATTTTGTCTCTACTATATTGCCTAATATTAATAAGTAAAAAGGAATGATGACCGATAACTATCCCTATCGGGATATCGCGGTTGCAAACGATAGCCGGTAGTTTCCGACTCAACGGCCTGAAGCCCAAAATTGATCAACTAAAATCTCTATAGTGATATGTTAACTTTCAGCAAACTAGCCAGTAACCCGCATGCCTCCTTGATGAAACCCGCTACAAAACCAAAGCACCAGGTCGATTATGAGCGTTGGCGTCGGCAAAAATTGGCGGCCTATGAGAATACGCCATCATTGGTGACAGCTCTGGCGAATCCTTTTGATATCACTGAAGATGAATATTCGAAGATATTGACGAACATAAAGCAATTCAATATGGCGCTTTATGCGACGGACTGTGGTGGTGTGGAAGACGATAATATACCGCGTCAGATAGGTAGACGTTTCGGTCTTGAAAACCTCGACAGGCATTTGTGCGCAGAAGAATCAGGCATTGCCGCGTTGCGATTTAATCCTGATCAATTGCATGGTGAATATATTCCCTATTCACGACGTGCGATCAATTGGCACACCGATGGATACTACAATAATCCGGAGCAGCGTATTAACGCGATGATCTTACAGTGTGTGAGTACCGCGGAGTCTGGAGGGGAAAACGCCGTCATGGACCCGGAGATACTGTATATACTGCTGCGAGATGAAAACCCAAGTTACATTGATGCGCTTTCCCGTAATAATGTGATGACTATTCCTGCTAATGAACAGGATGGGAAGGTCATAAGAGAAGCTCAAACGGGTCCGGTATTTTATAGTGATGAAGCCGGGAATCTTCACATGCGTTATACTGCGCGTACACGTAGTATCGAGTGGCTGGATGACCCTATGGTTAAGAAGGCTACAACACGGATAACGCAAATTCTCAATGACCCACGTTCACCTTATATCTTTCGGTTCCGTATGAAGCCAGGGCAGGGCATTATTTGCAATAACGTGTTACATATGCGTACGGCATTTGAAGACAACACGCGTACCGGCCAACATCGTTTGGTGTACCGAGCACGCTATTACGACAGAGTCAGGATTGAGTAGATGGAAAAGCTGAGTGAAATAGCCGAATTGGATGCCCCGTTTAACAAGAAAATAACCTTTCAGAAAGTGGAATACGAAAACGGATTCCAGTTTTTACGTATGCGCATAAAGGAAGGCAAGCGATTCACGATTATCGATCTCGATGTCCATACAGCACAATCCTGTGCCGACACGATTAACCAATGGATAGGCCAACTGGACTAGATCAATGTGGCAGGAAAAAAACCAGCACTATCGTGTTCCTGATGATGTCATTGAGGTGATCTTTAAGGTCGCCGGCAAGACACTTTGCAAGGAATATGAATCCCTACTCGCAGAGTCTCTGTACACGTTGTTTCCGACACTGCGAGAGATGGAAGATGTGGCGATTTTTCTCAATCATGCCATAGAAGAGGGGAACGGATGGTATATGGACGATGATCCCAGTGCGCCGTTGTATCTCTCACGTCGGACCAGACTGACATTACGTATCCCTTCAGTTCAGGAAGACGCGTTGCTTGCAGCGTTCAAGGACGGGATATTAAACATCAAAGAACATGAACTGCGCCTCACGCATTCTCAGTCACGACTGCTTTCGCCTTCTGCGACTTTGTATGCACGGCATATCGTGTCTGGTGAAGACGATGAAGCGGCATTTGTGTCACGAATAATCGAAAAACTGCGTGATATGGAAATCCGGCCCAAGCGCCTTTTACCCGGAAAGGGAAGACAAATTCAACTGGATGATCAGCAATTCTATACGCGTAGCCTGATGATTGCCGATCTTGAAAAAGACGAAGCGATACGTTTACAACAAAAAGGTCTTGGGCCACTCCGTCATATCGGTTGTGGTGTGTTCGTTCCCTATAAATCCATTTCAGATTAACTTTCTATGAGACTCAAATCCGGTTGGTTCAATAAGGACAAGCCTCGCTCTATTGCGGAACTCGGCGATGTCATGGGCTTTAATTTATGGTCTATTGCGGTCAATCGCGTCAAACATATGGAAGGGCAGGGATTCAAGGTCAACCTTCCCGCCCAGACCCTGGCTGTGATTGGCGAGTATCTGTTTTTCCTGATGCAGAAAATCGATCGCTATGTTTATAGCCGTTTGCCGCAGGAACAGCGCAATGCGTTCATTCAGTCCCTGGCAAAAAAGCTGATCAATACTATGGTAGAAAATCAGTTTGATGCCCACGGCGCCGGTGATTACGCCACGCCATTTATTGTACGTATGAATGAAGCTCTCGGCGCCTATGCCCGCTTCGACGATGCCCGGGATGAAAGCGAGGCCTCTTACCCTTCTTTGGTCTATCTTGGCGATAGTATTGAAAACCTTGTGAAGGATTTGAATCAGGGATGGGTTAAGGAGCAGGTCATTGAAATCGAGGGCCTCGGCGCCGTGGAAAGTCTGATGCGCGTGTTGCCAAGAATAGTCGAAAGTGCAGAGAATGTTGATAATAATCAAGATTCTGTGGAGTAAATATAAAGAGCACTTAATAAAGTGCTTTAACAAAAGTTAAACTGAATTCTCAGCTTGTCGTTACCGATACAGTCAGTACGCCGCTAATTCCATCGAGACTGTGTCGCATGAGTGAACAACCGTCATCCCTGTGGGGAAGCCTGTTTCGCGCAAAAGAGCCCTGGTATGAAGAAGTCATGTCACTCTGGGCGCGCACGCCGTTCTTTGCCAATATTCCTGAACGAGAAATAATTAAACTTGCCAAGGTAATGCATCCTCGTAAATTTAACGCCGAGGAATTCATTTTTCGCTACGGTGACCAAGGTGCGGGCGCGGCGATGATTATTTCTGGTGCAGTAGAAATCAGTTATCAGGGCACGGTATTGGCCACATTACAGCGTGGAGATTTCTTCGGAGAAATTGCACTCGTACTTGATGAGCGGCGCACTGCAGATGCGGTGGCCAAAGAGCCCTGTGAGGTCGTATTTTTTTTACGCCCGGATTTGGATGAATGGATTGCGCGAGCACCGCAACATGGCGCTCGTCTAAGCACAAACCTGGCGCATGTTCTGGCCAAACGACTATTACACGCAAACAAGATGCTCGCCGACGAGAGGAAACGACATGTGGGCTAGCGTAATCGTGCATCCTGTTTCGCGAGCACTGACGCTTTATCTGTTATTGCTCGTCGTCGTGGTTGTTGTCAGTCTGGTGTTCAAGCCCGTACTGTTACCACTGGCTGCCTCGTTTATTCTATATGCTGTCTTGTATCCCATGGTAGCCAAGCTACAGGGAAATGGGTTTAGTGATAGTTGGTCGATTACCTTAGTTTTACTTCTACTGACGATCTTCATTATTGGTAGCGTAGTGCTGCTTTTTCCTTTGCTGCTTGAGCAGATCCAGGAATTACAGACACGACTTCCTTTGATGTGGCAAAAACTGTCTGCCTTTGTTGATGCCTTCGGCAAGGCATTACGTGCATCTATGGGCGTAGAATTCGACACAGAAAAAGTTATCAAACGTACGCTGGAAAACATTCAGTCTACCGGCGCCTCTATCGTTGTCTCCTCAGCAGGCACCATGATGCAGGTGGCGATGGCACTGTTTCTTGTCCCTCTGATCACTTTTTTTCTTTTACGGGACTACCGCAATATGCGTAACCGTTTTATGGGCTGGCTGCCCAACGCAGGTTTCGAATTAGGGTGGTTGATCTATCACGCAGTCGCCAGACAACTGCAACAGTATCTGCGCGGCGTGATGTTGCAATCGAGCATTATCGCTGTCTTCGCCAGTATTGGTTTTTATTTAATCGGCGTTGATATGGCCTTTCTGTTTGGTGTTCTGACAGGCCTGTTTAATCTCATCCCGTATATTGGACCACCGTTGGCGATTATCCCCCCGTTACTGGTGAGTCTAGGTGGGGATGAGGTAACCACCTTAATGATGGTCGGTATTCCCGTAGTCGTTTTGGCGGCACAACTGCTCGATAACCTGGTGATTGTACCTACGCTTATTGCTAATACCGTTAATCTACACCCACTCGTGGTGTTGCTTGGCATCATTATTTTTGGGGCGCTATTTGGATTTATCGGTATGCTCATCGCGATTCCATTCATGGCAGTATCCAACATCATATTTGCCTCTCTTGTGTTTGGTCTTCAGGGAAGCGACGCACCACAATAACGCACTTGCGGTAGTATTCATGCTTCGTAACAGTGCTTTATCAAGTGGATTCTTTTCTCCTTTATTTATCAAAAAAACCTTTATTGTTTAATATAAACAATAGGATAGGTTTCGTGTTTTAAGTTGGCCTGTGATTTGCGATAGCGCTTGCACGTAGCGTCGTTCTCAATACGATCAAAACGTCAAAAACTTATTTGTTGTCGATGGAGAAAAACACATGGCTTATCTCGCACCTTCGGAATTCGTCACCAAGATGGTGGACGCTGGCGAATCAAAAATCTATATGTCTACACGTGACACCATAATTAGAGCGTACATGGCAGGCGCTATACTCGGGCTGGCTGCGGTATTTGCAATAACGGTAGCTGTAACAACAGGCTCGACAATTCTGGGCGCGGTACTTTTCCCGGTTGGATTTTGTATGTTGTATCTGATGGGTTTTGATCTACTCACAGGAGTATTCGTTCTTACGCCGTTGGCGTGGCTCGACAAACGACCTGGAGTCACGATCGGTGCGATATTGAAAAACTGGGGACTGGTGTTTGTTGGTAACTTCGCTGGAGCATTGACTACCGCACTGATGATGGCAGTCGTGTTTACCTATGGTTTTACGACTGAGCCGGGAGCAGTTGGTCAAAAGATCGCAGGCATTGGAGAGGCCCGTACGTTGGGCTATGCCGAACATGGTATGGCTGGATGGTTGACCATATTTCTTCGCGGTATGTTGTGTAACTGGATGGTTTCCATGGGTGTCGTTGGCGCAATGATTTCAACTACTGTCAGCGGCAAGGTACTGGCGATGTGGATGCCTATCATGCTGTTCTTTTTTATGGGCTTTGAACACTCAGTTGTAAATATGTTTCTATTTCCTTCCGCCATGATTATGGGTGGTGATTTCTCTGTCATGGATTACTTCTGGTGGAATGAAATCCCGACTGCATTGGGCAATCTGGTTGGCGGACTTGCATTTACCGGACTGACTTTGTACAGCACCCATGTACGTACAGCGCCAAAGCGCAATTTCAGTTAATAATAAAACTTAGGAATCCCCGGCTCAACAATGAGCCGGGCTTTTATCCGGAAGTATCTATGCAGAAGCAACTCCAGGTTGCGCTGGGACAGTATTCTGACAAGGGCCGAAAAGCCAAAAATCAGGATTTCCACGGCGCATTTATTCCCAAGGAACCTATGCTCAGTAGTAAAGGGATTGCGATTGCACTCGCCGATGGCATCAGCAGCAGTGACGTCAGTCAGATCGCCAGTGAGTCTGCAGTTAAAGGCTTTCTTGAAGATTATTACTGCACATCCGATGCGTGGTCGGTAAAAACATCGGCCAGTCGCGTGATCCTGGCGGTAAATTCCTGGCTACATTCTCAGACTAGGCAAAGTGAGTTTTGTTATGACCAGGATAGGGGGTTTGTCTGTACTTTTAGTGCCCTGATTCTGAAGTCGACAACCGCGCATATCTTACACGCTGGCGATACTCGTGTTTATCGATTACGAAAAAACACGCTTGAACAATTGACTGAAGATCATCGTCTGTGGATTTCAAAAGATAAGAGTTATCTCAACCGTGCACTTGGCGTTAATCTGCAACTTGAAGTGGATTATCGAAATCTTTCCGTGGAAGTGGGTGATGTGTTTATTATGGCCACGGACGGCGTTTATGAGTTTACGTCTCAGCAATTTATTATTGATGCGGTTCAACAAGGCGGAAATGCGCTGGATGACATCGCAAAAACGATAGTCGAGTATGCCTATGCCCAGGGCAGCGAAGACAATCTCACGCTGCAAATTGCCAAAGTGAGCGAACTTCCATTGGCTGACGCCGATGAGATCTACCAGCAGATGACGGTTTTGCCGTTTCCCCCAATGCTCGAAGCCAGGATGCAATTCGACGGCTTTGAAATTATACGGGAGATACATGCCAGCAGTCGCAGCCATGTTTTTCTGGCCAGAGACAGCGAAAGCGGACAACAGGTAGCGATCAAAATACCGTCTGTCGATTTGCGCAATGAGGCCAGCTATCTGGAGCGTTTTTTGATGGAGGAATGGGTGGCAAGGCGTGTTCATAGCGCTAATATCCTCAAACCTTGCCTGCAAACACGCAAACGCAACTATATCTACTTAGTCACCGAATACATAGAAGGTCAGAACCTGGCGCAGTGGATGATAGACAATCCGCGCCCCGATATTGAAACGGTTAGAGGCATCATTGAGCAAATTGCCAATGGTCTGCGCGCATTTCATCGCCTTGAAATGTTGCATCAGGATTTGCGCCCAAACAATATCATGATTGATCACAACGGTACTGTGAAGATAATAGATTTTGGTTCAACTCTAGTAGCAGCTATCGAGGAAATTGCCACGCCAATCGCGCAAAGTCCTATTCCAGGAACGGCGCAATTTACGGCACCGGAATACTTTCTAGGTGAGGGGGGGACAACTCGGTCCGACCAGTTTTCTTTAGCGGTTATTGCCTATCAAATGTTATCGGGTAGACTCCCCTATGGCACGCAGGTCGCGAAGACGCGAAGTAAAGCTGCCCAGGCGCGTCTGCGTTATCTATCGGTACTCGACGAGGATCGCGAAATACCCGCGTGGGTGGACGATTGTTTGCGTAAAGCACTGCACCCCAATCCGGCAAAACGTTACGCTCTATTGTCGGAATTCACCTTCGACTTGCGACATCCCAACAAAGAATTTCTAAACAAAACGCTTCCGCCCTTGATGGAACGTAATCCCTTGCGCTTTTGGCAAGGTGTCTCAGCAATACTGACCATAATTATTGTCGTGCTACTGTTTCGACTCAACAGTGTCTGATTTACAGACACACTACAAGCCAAGCGCTAAAAGGAGCTCTCTATGACTCGTGATGAACTGACGCAATTGATACTTCAGGCCAAACGCCGCAAAAAGCTTAAGTGGGCCCAATTGGCGGAATTGACAGGCCACAGTAAGGAATGGACGACGGCCGCATTGATGGGACAGATGACGCTGAATGACGAACAGGCGAAAGCGATAGTTTCGGCCCTTGAGTTGCCCGCTGATGCAGTAGATTTATTGCAAGTCGTGCCATATAAAGGCTCACTGCCGACCGCTGTGCCCACCGATCCGTTGATTTATCGCTTTTATGAGTTAGTCAATGTGTATGGCAGCAGTATCAAAGAACTCATCCATGAAGAATTCGGCGACGGTATTATGAGCGCCATCGATTTTTCCATGGATATCACTAGGCAGCCTGATCCTAACGGCGACAGGGTAAAGATTGTGATGAGTGGAAAGTTTCTTTCCTACAAGACCTACTGACACACAAATGTGATTGGCGGCAACATCAAAAAGATGTTGCCGCATCGAATTTCGCTTTATGATAGGTAGCGTATCTGACCAGAATGAATAGGCTGCAAACATGCAACAGTGGATCATAAATAAGTTCTCAATTTTTCTGCTTTGTTTTGCCATGTTGGCAAACCCTGTTTTGGCGAGTCATGACACTCAACTAGACCGAATTATGCAAGCCGAGCAACCGCCAGGCATCGTGTTTGAGGTCATGAGCCGAAAAGCCGATTATCTCGACTGGGCGATTAAAGAAATTAATAGGCTCTCCCAAAAAATACGCTCACGGTATCCAAAATTGCCGATCGCCGTGGTTAGTCACAGCCGCGAACAATTCGCTTTGGCAAACAATCAGAAATCGGGGTATCAGGAAATGCACAGACAGGTAAAAAGCCTGGTCGAAGAGCAAGATATACCGGTTCATGTTTGCGGTGTCAGCGTGGAGAGGCGAGGCCTGGATGCCAAAGACTTCCCCGAGTATGTTGATGTCGCTGAGTCAGGTCCGATACAGCTCGGTTTGTATAAGGAACTTGGCTATAAGCTTGTCATTATCACCGGACACTGAGAATGAGTGTCAAAAGCAGGTATTTTTTGGGCGATTTGCCAAGGCGCTCACACTTTTTCTCCCCTCAAGGTACGCTAATAATTCAAACAAAGTAATATAATTGTCGGTCGAGAAATCTATGTTGGAGGTGGGTGATGAACGCGTTGCAAGTACATAATTACACGCAGGCAGTGGTTTCGAAGCTGTATAGCTTACAGCGTTCCAGTGAAGCCAAGACTGCACAACATTTGCGAGTTGTGGACGTGAAACAGGAAGTATCGGCTCAAAAAGTCATTGAAGGCGCAATTGAGGACGTTCGCATAGGTAATCATACCAAGGGTGTAATCATCGACATTATGGCTTGACGGGGTTTTCTGTTACCTGAATTCCCTTTTATGGCCGCTAAGGCCTTTGCCTTAACACGTCTATACAATATCTTCCGCACTGTTTACACTAAGTAGCATTAGACCAAGACACGCTACAAATGCTCTGACTGCGGAAGTAAGTTATGCGACGTATCCTCAATATCCTCTTTACAGTATTCAGTTGTCTGGGTGTGGCCAGCGCCAGCGTGCCTGTTGAGCCTTATAGTGAGTATGACATCTCGGTAAAACTCAATATTTGGGAGCATTCCCTGAAGGGAGAACAAAAGGTCCGTTACGTCAATAAGACCGATAAAACGCTGGACCATATCTACTTCGTACTTATCGCAAATCATAGTAGTGAAAAAAATCCTTACGTCCATGACATCGTCAATGATGAAGGATATTGGTCGGGATGGGAAGGGAATGCCACTGTCATCGAGGACATAGAGAATGGGAAGGGAGAGAAGCTTGCATTTTCGCTTGAACAGGCACCAACGATTTTTCAGAAATATTCGCTGAACGATGTACTTCTGCGCATACAGTTGCCGCTAGTCATCACGCCGGGTGAGATTCAGGAGCTAAAAATTAAGTTCACGACAGTTTTTAGCCAACATAAGTATGGCGACCAAAACTATTGGCAGGAAATTTATAACTGGCGCTTTGGATGGAATCCTATCGAACTTGCCAGTAAAGATGGTAAGTGGGATTTTGATAGTTTTCGCCTTGTTCCGGCAATGTATAAATTACGGCTTGAAGTTCCTAAGGGGTTTGAAGTTGTCGCCGGTGCAGACACAGGTGAAGAAATTGCCGAGACGAAAACCAGTCGCACCTTTTCTTTCGAGTCCAGAGTTCCCCAGTCGTCCATTCCTTTGAGCATGGGACCTGGGTTGAAACGAGTGAGTTTTCAAGGGCAACGACCACAAATTGATTCATGGTATCGACGTGCTCACGCTGAGCCAGCTCGGCAAATGGCATATTATGCGGACGAAATCATTCGCTACTTTGAGCCATTGTTCGGAACATACCGTTATCAAAAACTTGCTATTGTTGAGAACTCAGTTGAATTGACAGGATTGGCTTCTGACGGCCTGATCTACATACCCGAAAACTTTTACCGTTACAAAGACCTGATTGTTCCTGGTGCGCTGGACAAAATGCTCGAATACTTGCTTGCACATGAGATTGCCCATATGTGGTGGGGCATAGGTGTGAGTGCGGATTTCGCTGCCGAAAACTGGTTGAGTGAAGCGTTTGCAAATTACATGGCATACACCTATATGGAACATAAATACGGTCGGGAAGACAACGTTCTTAGCTATGAAAATCCAGATCTATTGATGTGGCTAGTGAAGTATTTCGCCGGCGACATCAGCATCCACCATCTTTCAGAGTATCAATATCTCGACAGTGTTTATCTCGGATGGGATGAGGCCATCATTAAAAAGCCCAGTGACGTAGAGTATGGTAATACCTTGGGTACGCGAACCTACGAGAAAGGGTATTGGGTATTACGCGCACTGGAAAACGAATTTGGTCGTGATAATTTGTTGCAGATTTTCAAAAAAGCCTATAGTGATTATCAGGGCAAGCAGATGACTGTTGCGGAGTTTCAGTTGATTTGTGAAGAGACGATTGAAGAGCCGATGGATTGGTTTTTCAGTCAGTGGTTGTATGGGGACTCTCAGCTCGATTTTCGTATTGCCGATGTGGAATCGGAGGCGACCAATGAAGGTTTTATGACGCAAATTCACGTCGAGAAAAGTGGGATGGCACGCGCGTCTACTTCGATATTGGTAGAGACCCGAAATGGTGAAATCATCAATCGCCCTATCAGTGCGGACAAAGGGGACGTGAAAATCGCTCTCGACACCAGAAGTCCGGTAATTAACGTGACGGTAGATCCCTATCAGAAATTGCCAGACCTGTATCGCCCGGATAATACCTGGCCGCGCAAATACAATGTTCGATTTGGGTACCTGGATTTTAATGTTGATAAATACTCGATCCGCTATTACGCCTTACCGGCACCATTAGAAATTCCTGCCAGTGGAGAGATGAGTGCTGGCCTTATGATTGGCGTCAGTGGAGGTTACGCTCCGGTTCATCAATGGAGTTTGGAAAGTGTCAGCGGTAGTGATCGTGGACGTTACTATTTCAATAATAAGGCTAGCATGCGCTATCGTTTTAGTGCATGGAATAGTCTAACTGGCGATATTCACTCTACGGGTAACAATCCGTCTGAACTAAAAACTGACACCTATAGCGTGCAAGTTAAACATCAGTTTACCCTGTTTCAGTCGCCCAATATTGGCGTAAGTCCGCGTGTGTTACTGGATAGTAATATCATAGAGAACGCATTAGTGATGGTGGATCATGAAGGGTGGTACGAGAATCCTCGTTTCGATACCTTTGCTAGCGAGTACAACGGACCAATCGCATTGTGGCGATTTTCCTTCCTGCGCAACGATGCCTTGAAGTTAGCGCTGAAAAATCGTGTGATCTGGGACTATGCGCCGCCGTCAATCAATGACAAAACGTATTACAAAATTGAATATTTTCTGGACAAGAAATTTCGCCTCTATCCTAATTGGCATCTGACGCTGAATGCTAAGGCGGCTTATGCCAGTGAAAACACGCCTACGCCCGAACTATTTGCGCTGGAGGAATTTAAGAGCGACTTTGGTGATCAGTTTCGACGGACTATGGCAGGTCTCAATGCCGAAGTGGAATTTCCGATCAGTCGCGAATTGGAAGTGAAGATGCTAAATGCTGTGGTGATGAAATCTATTTACGGCAACATGTTTACCCATGTTGGTACCTTGGGAAGCGAATTGATTGATGACAGCGCCGTACAGGTTGGTGAAAGTGGTGCGCAGCTGAAATTTGTTTTCACTACCCTGGGGGGGGTGATGGATTTTAGCTTGAATGCCGGCGCAGTTTATCCCTGGAAAATGCAAAATACACAAAAAAAGGCTACGTTTACACCGTTTATCAGGACCGAGTTTGCTACGGTTTTCTAGGTCTTATTTGCCAATGGCGTAATCAAGTTCGGCGCTGGCGATGTGGTAATTGAGTATGCCTTCGTAGTAATCGCGCTTGGATTGCAGCAAGGCAACCAGTCCTTCGAGCACGTCTTTCACTTCCCCGGTGCCGCTATGATAGGCGGCGGCAGAAAATACTATCCACTTATTAGCTGCCTTGCGTGCCTTGCTTGAAAGCGCGATCTGTTGTTGATAGCGTTCCACGTCGCTATGAGCTTTTTTGATTTGTAGAGGAATACCCGTAGTGGCCAGTTGATTCAAGGCATTTACTTGCAGCATTTTGGCATTGGCGGCATCGACTTTTGCACGAGTCAAAGCCCAATCGAAATCCAGTTTTAAACCCATGGCAACGCCGCCAAACATGTCGTTGTACTCATCGAAGTGGTAGGGATTATCGGTGTCATCTCGCGTTGGTGTCCAGGAGTGTTCGAACGTACCCGCAACAAACAGAACGGGCAGGGCGCTTAGTTTTTCTGCTCGACGCAGAGAGGCCGCTGCCTTCTTTCCATGATCAAGTTGTTCCCACTCTGGTCGATGTTCACGCGCGAATTGCTGCAATTCCTCAAGACTGGCAAGCGTCTCCGAACGATCCGGTTTGGGGATGCTGGTTTCTTTCAATGTGAGATTTACTTCGTCTGAAAGTCCCATGGTATGTTTGAGCGCGGCAAGAGCAAGCACCTCACCTTGTTTAGCCATAAGAAGATATTTTTGAATCTCGGTCTGGCCGTATTCCAGCTTCATCAAATCGGCCTTGGTCACTTTGCCGCTGGCATTCTCGTACATCTCATTCGCTTTCACCTGTGCCTCATCGAGAATTTTCTTCGCATCGTCCAGATGTGGTGAAATGGTTTTGGCGTAGAGGTGAGAATAATAAAACTTGTTTACTTCGACTTTGACGTGATTTTGTGTTTCACGCAGCCTGGCTTGTTCGACTTTCAAGCGTTCTTCAGCGGCGTTTTCGCCTGCCTCGAGACGGCCAAAAGTATATACCGGCATCGCCAGCAAAGCTTCAAGATGAGTTGACGGTCCCCATGAGCCGAGATCAAATTTTCGGTCAACAGTCTGTTGCAAAGCGCTGCCTTGTACAGTAAACATGGGTGCAACCCAGGTCAGTACATTCAGTTTGGGATAGTAGTTCGCCTGAACTTCTTTCAGCCGCGCGCGATACTCTTCGATGTTTGCAGAAGCCTCTTGCACGGAGGCGCTTTTTTGCAGCGCAATCTCAATACATTGCTCCAGCGTTAAATCTGTATACGTGGAATCTGCGTAGGCAGGAAATACGAAAGCAAGTAGTGCAGCCGAATAACAAAGACGTCTATACATGATAGTCTATTTATTCAGTTCCTTGAACTTGTCTTGTATACGCTTGTTCAATCCGTTAACGCCATCTTTGGCGATGATACGGCCGAACTGATTCTGATAGTCTTTAACCATAGAATCCCCATCGAAGGTAATATCAGTAATACGCCACTTACCATCTATCTGTGCTAACTGATAACCAATTTCCATTTCGAGGTCTTCCGAAGGGAGATAAGTGTCCTGGATAACGACAGCCACTTTTCCTTTCATCTGCGCTTCCCGATATTTGTATTTGGCTTCCTTGTAAAATTTACCCGACTGCGGATAGGCGACAATACGAATTAGTGCAGTCAGATCGCGCTGAAAGGCGCTCATTTGTTCGCTGCTAAATTTCTTGCTGTGCGGGGCGACAGTTTCGGCGGTAATAGTTTGGTAATCGATAAAGTCGTCTATGCGTTTATAGCTGGCTTCATCCTTTTCTTTGGAGGCCTTCATGGCATCGACAAAGCCTTCAGTCCGACTTTTAGGGTCGTTTGCCCATGCAGACAGAGGTGCAATGAGAGCCGCTAATACGAATAAAACGAACATTCTTTTCATGAGTTCCTCATGCAGGTTGAGTTTCAGCGTCGTCATGTGCCTGAGCAATAGCCAGTCGTTGGACAGGTTTCCAGGACAACAAGGACGGAAGTATAAATATCGAAACAACCAGATTGACCAGCAAGCCTATGGTACCAATTTGCGCCAGGGAGTTTAGTCCCGCATGTCCTGTCAGGAGCAATGCGCCAAGGCCTAATCCGGAGGTTACGATAGAACCCAGTATAGCCATACCGGTTTCGCCGATTATTGATCGCAGATCATGGCCGTCTACTGCACGGCCTACCATGTGTACACCGCTATCCACGCTCACGCCAAGTAATACAGGAATCATTGCCAGGTTGATGTAATTCAACTCCAGATCGAACACCGCCATGATACCAAATGTGATGGTAAGGGTGAAAATTGCCGGTACCAGGGCCAGTAGTGCTAGGTAATGATTGCGTAAAAATATCCACAGAATGAGAAACACCATAATAGAGCAAAAAGCCAATACCTTTGGTGATTCCTCAAATACCAGTGTCAGGATATCTGCCAATATCATAGGTTCACCCGCAATTACCATGCGTTCACCATCACTCTGTTTCGCAGCGCGAAGTTCACGCGCAAGTTCTCTGACAGCTTCTCCATCGGTTTGTTTTACGGCGGGGAATAGCATTAGTATTCCGTCATCGGGCTCCTGTCCGTCGCGGGTTCCAAATAACAGTTTGGTTTCCCGTGGGAGGTTGTCAAAGCCAAATGGCGGTATCTTGAGCATACGCTTGAGATTATTAAAACTCTCAACATCGTCTTCTGGCACCCACGCCGGGTTAACCTTGTCTACTAGCTTTTCGATTTTCTGCAGCGTATGTTGTTTTAGATCTTGATTGTCTGGTACAAGATCGGAAGAGGTCAGCACGAAATCGAGTCCCGAACGAAATTCCGGATTTTCCATTCCGGCTTGTAATTGCTGTGCAATGAAGCGTTCTTCATCTCGGTTTTTGGTCAAGGCCAGCATCGGGGCCTGAGAGTAGCCGAGCAATTCGTTGACTTCGGCATTCAGTTTGAAAGAGCGTAGTTCGGTATTACCAAGCGACTCGAAGTCATAGTTAAAGCGCATGTCATTGGAGGCGTAGGACATGGCCGCCCAAATTGCGATGCCGGAAAACAACAACAGACCGGAACGTCGCTCGATAAAGCCAGAAAAGCGTCCAAGGGATTTTTCGTCATTAATTTTTACCTTTATATCCCAGGTGAAACGCAAAGCTAGTCCAAGCAGGGCCGGCATACAGATTAAATAGAAGAATGTAACGAGTATCATGCCCGCGGCGGCTATCATGCCGAATTCAAAAAAGGCACGAAATTCTGAGAAACCCAAACCGACAAAGGTGACGAAGGTGGTCAGTGCAGCCACGCCTACCGATTTACCCGTCCGTGAGAATGTCCTTATGACCGATGTGTCGAGGTCCGTTCCGCGTCGCTGTTCGTCGATAAATCGACTGAGCAGATGTATCCCATGATCTATCCCCAATCCGAGCAATATCACGCCGATAAACGCAGAAAGAATGTTCAACTGCCCGAAAACGATTTCAGCAAAGGCAAACGTTGCAAAAAGGCCGAGTAGCAAAGGCACGACAATCAGCACAAGTGCTTCGAGACGTTTGAAATGAAGTAAAAGATATCCGAATACCAGCACTAGAGCGACGACGGACACCAGACCGAGATCGTCCTGCATCAGCTTCTGCGTATCGATTTTCTTTTGGTAACCGCCGGTGAACTCCACTTTCAGCTCAGCGCCATATTCAGTGAGATTCATTTCGTCCAGAACCTGATGGACTTGTTGGGTGACTTGTTGGGTGAACAGCAGATTCGTCGAGGCCTGCTTGGGTTTGATAAATATTGCTAACAGGGTTTTATCTTTATTGAAGTAATACGGCTCATCGGCATGCTGGGCGGCCATCCAGGACGAGCTGTTGCGTGAATATTTTTCTTCGAGGTCCTTGAATTCCAGCGATGGAGCAGGTGCGTTCTCCAGATCAATATACATTGGATTACGCTTGTTCTTTTCCCACTTCCAGCGGTCTTTCAGTTGTTTGTATACGTAATCAAGGTCGCCCTGTTCCAGGTAGTAAAACACCCGATCCTGATAGAACTCCACAGGTCGACGATAATCGACGAAGCTGACGGTATCGAGAGGTTCAATGAGTTTAGATGCGTCATCCGCAAAACGACGCATTTGATCAGGTGAACTACCGCTAACCGCCAGGATCACATAACCCAAGCCGCCGAAGCGTTCCTTGACTCGATCCAGATCTTGTACGCTTTCAAAACTCTCTGGTAACAAGGCTGCCAGGTCGGCATCCAGTTTGATCTGTTTGGCGACTAACGCAGAAATCAGACCGACCAGAATAAATACAAGCGTGAAAAGAAACGGACGTTTAAAAATAAATAAGGGTATTGCGCGCATATCTCGTCAATAGAAAACGCCGATTGTCGGTTCATACACTGCGTGTACCACAACCGGTTGAAAAGTAAGTTCTATCCTTCAGATAGCTATTGAGATGCTAGCTCAACTGAGGTGCCCGAGCTAGTTCATACAATAACTGTACCGGCTATGTCGCTGTTTGCCTGCTAAATTAAAATGCAGGCAAAACGTCGCTTCCCGAATCCAAGTTATCGTGTATCGAAAAGGCGCTCAGCTAACGGATATTGCTGATATGAAGCGTTCCTGTCTCTTGTTCGGTACACAATAATCCCGCACCAGACCCACCCATGCCACCAAAACCTTTTTGCTTTGTACAAGCGATGGTCTGAGCAAGTTCATTCGGTTGGACCGTACAGCCGGACATGATAACCAAACTAAAAAAAAGGAACAATAAGGAATTGAATTTCATGAGAAACTTCCCCCCGCGTAATATATGGTTATTATTATTTATTGTTGTAGTGTTTTATAAGGAAAATAGTCCAGGAAAAGTGGATTGTCAAAATGACAACGTGTTTCCAAAGCCATTCCAGGGATCAATCTGCAACATACCTGGTGCTCGCTTTAGTCTACGTGAAGAATATAAAATCAGTTCGTGCAGGCGAAGCGCGTCAACTTGTTTTATCCGTCACGCCAGCCTGTTCGAAGGTGGCCATTTGATGATGTAAAGCGCAAGCGAGGCGTATTATTGGTACTGCTACTGCGGCGCCGCTTCCTTCACCCAGACGCATACCAAAGCTTAGTAAGGGATTGGCGTTTAAAGATTTCATCATCAGTCGATGACCCGGTTCGGCCGATGCATGTGCAAAGAAGAACCAATCCGAGACATTGTCGCATATGCGTGTAGCACACAGGGCCGCTGCACTTGCTATAAAACCGTCAATCAATACGGGAACGCGGTTTTGCGCACAAAAGATGTAGGCGCCACAAATGGCGGCGATCTCAAATCCACCCAGACAACGCAAGACGTCTAGTGCATTCCCCGTTGACGATTGATGAAGTGCTAGCGCCGAGTCGAGCACAGAAATTTTGTGCGCAAGCCCTTTTTCGTCGAGACCGGTACCAGGACCGGCCATCTCTTTCGCCGATTTATTCAATAATGCACACGCGATCGCCGTAGCGGCACTGGTATTGGCGATGCCCATTTCACCGGCAATAAATAATTGCGCGCCTGTTGCCAATGCATTTTTCGCTGCCTCACGGCCAATCTCTATCGCTTGCGCCAGTTGTTCTGATGTCATTGCGGGCTGCTGCGAAAAGTCTTTGGTCGATGGGGCAATGCGTCTGTCAATTACGCCATCGAGTGGACCTGGATCTACGATAGTGCCGAGATTGACCACCTTTAGCGTGGCATTGAGTTCGCGTGCCAAAACACAAATTGCCGCGCCACCACGTGCGAAATTCTTTATCATTTCAGTGGTGACAATTTGCGGAAAAGCCGAAACGCCTTGCGCCGCTATCCCATGATCAGCGGCGAAGATAGTGATGTGTACGTTATCAACTTGGGGTTGTATATTCGCCTGCATTGCGGCCAGGTTTACGGCGAGAGTTTCAAGTACTCCCAGTGAACCTGGTGGTTTGGTGAGTTGTTGTTGACGGGCTAATGCGCTATTTCGAGCGTCGTGGTTCAGTCTTGCGGCAGCATTGTATATCCAGTCAATATTCATATGATTTCTCATTTCACTCTGTTTGATACAACAAACTCATTATCAGTTTACACATATTACACATGAAAGCGTTCAGTGAAGGTAATCAAGTTAGAATGGCGAAAGTCATAGACTGACCTGCGTCATGCTTAGTAGCTCGCTAATTTTTTCCATATCGAGATGTTGTTCGACCATATCTGCCAGACGCTGGACATCAGATTCGCGACGCTGTTGATAGTCGAATACCGGTGCATCGACATAAGTTGCCCAGCGGAGCAAAGATGCACAGGCCTGAGGCTCATCAAAAAGACCGTGGAGATAAGTACCCAAAATCTGATTATCTGAAGAAACAGCGCCATCGTTATGGGTGTCGAGTATGGCTGCAGGATAGTCCAATGCCGGGCCGACACTTAGGCCTGCATGAATTTCATAGCCACGAACGGGCGCCATGGAAAAAGCCAGATGTCCTGAGACATTACGCAATTGTTTTTCCGGCTGCAAACATGTTTCCATATCGAAAAATCCCAATCCTTCCATGCTGCTGGTTGGGCCCTCAATCGCGTGTGGATCATGAATGAATTTACCCAACATTTGAAATCCGCCACAGATACCGATGAGTTTTCCACCGTAGCGAAGATGGCGTTGGATTGCCTGGTCCCACCCCTGTTCTCGTAACCATAACAAGTCATCGATTACTGATTTGCTTCCAGGCAAAATAATCAAATCCGCCTCTGGAAGTTTTCGTCCTGGACCAATAATTTGCACGTCCAGATCATCGCGTAAACGTAAGGCATCAATGTCGGTGTGATTGCTGATTCGTGGTAACACCGGTACCACGATACGAAATTTTTTACTGCCGTGCGAAGTTTGTTGCGGCAAGGGCAGGGCATCTTCGGCTTCGAGAAAAAAGTCCTGTAGATACGGCAGAACACCAAGCACAGGTTTGCCGGTTTTCTGTTCCAACCAGTCTAGCCCGCTTTGCAACAAAGCAATATCTCCGCGGAAACGATTGATTACAAATCCCTTGATACGGTTTTGTTCTGATTGACTAAGCAATGCCAGAGTGCCAACAATATGCGCGAACACGCCACCGCGATCGATATCGGCGATAAGGATTACCGGACAGTCGATACGTTCAGCAAAACCCATATTGGCAATATCATTGTCGCGCAAATTGATTTCTGCTGGTGAACCCGCACCTTCAATAATGATGGCCTGGTATTGTTGTGCTAATCGTCGGTGTGACGACAGGGCGGCATCAATTGCCACTTTTTTGTAATCGTGATAGTCACACGCATCCTGCTTGCCTATCGCTTTACCGTGAATGATTACCTGTGCCGTTTTATCAGACGAGGGTTTTAACAAAATCGGATTCATATCGGTGTGAGGTGCAAGACCGCAGGCATAGGCTTGCACAGCTTGTGCGCGACCTATCTCTCCACCGTCTTCGGTAACCGCACTATTGAGCGCCATGTTCTGTGGTTTGAATGGCGCAACACGTAGGCCCTGACGATAAAAAATGCGGCACAACGCGGTAACCAACGTACTCTTACCTGCGTCGGAAGTAGTGCCTTGTACCATGATCGATACGGCCTGCGACAAAACGACCTCCCGGTAATTTGCAAGTGTGGGCGCGGGACTATAGCTTTGCGTCGACGAGCAGGTCAAGCGCCTAGATTGCCCTTGACGGAGCAGGGGCAGGGGAGTAACCTTCCAGCCTTAATCGAATCCATAAAACGTTCAGGTGCTTCTCGGTGAAAACCGAAAAGTGAAACGGGAAGCTGGTGTAAATCCAGCACTGCCCCCGCAACGGTAAATGAGTTCACGGATTTGCGAATGCCACTGTCACTAGATGGGAAGGCGCAAATCTTGACGATGCTCACGCATAGTCGACTCATGAGTCCGGAGACCGGCCTGTAACGCTTGTTGATCGTATCGCGGTGGGCGATGCAGATGATATGTATCCTATATACTATTGTCCTCCCCACCTGGTTTACATTGCGTTGTTAGGTAATCCGGTGCCTGGGAAAATTTTCATACCACTGAGTTTCTTTTGCGTAGTCGCGTTTGCGGCACAACATGCCGCGCATGCAGAACTCGTAGTCGAGATTACAGATGGTATCTCAGCTATTCCCGCGGAGCCGGGTGATGTCGATCAGCAGATGAATGCCGGATTCGTACACATTATTGACGAACAGACTATCCGCGACAATCAGCTCAATCTTGCCCAAATACTCGCCAGCGATTCCAGCATTAAAGTTCGTCAACTCAGTGGATTTGGCAGTTATTCTCAGCTTTCCATACGCGGAAAATCCGCAGATCAGGTAATGATTTACCTTGATGGACTGTTACTAAACAATGCGTCTGGTGGCAGCGTCGATTTAAGTCAGATACCATCGTCGATGATTGCACGCATAGAAGTATATAAAGACGTGGTGCCGGTAGAGTTTGGGCAAGCGGCGAACGGCGGGGCAATCAACATTATTACGCACCGCGCCAGTCAACTGAGTCGTGCTGAACTGGGGTTGGGCGCGGGCTCTTTCGATACGCACAAGGCAGATTTCACTTACGGTGGAAATCACGATAAATGGCGTTATGTGTTGAGCGGCGCCTATATGGAATCAGAGAATAATTTTCCCTATCGCCATGCCAATGGTTCGCCGAAAAATCCTGAGGACGACTATCTTACCCATCGAAACAATAATCAGTTTCACCAGCAGAGCCTGATGGGAAAGGCGGCCTATCGGCTCAGCGAAAAGCGCGTTGTTCACTATCACGGCGAGATTTCCGGAAAAAATAATCATATTCCCAGCATCAGCAATAGCGCGGACGTAGACACCAATCTGAATTGGAATAATCGGTTCCTGCAAATAGCCTATCAGGATGACGGGGAAAGCGTCGAAAACGTCGAATTCAAACTCAGTGGCAAGAGTGGTTACAAAAACACGCTTTACGACGACAGTGAGCGCAGTATCGGCTTAACGCCAACACGGCTCTCAGAAGATATCAATCTCTGGGAAAGCGCGGCGTTCTTCAAATTCAAACAACCCGGGTATCAAATACTGAATAGGACGGAACTGCGTCATGAGCGCCTGGAACTGAACGATGCGTTTGATTTGTATGCACACAAGTTGAACAAGAGAACAACGTTTGCAAATGCCCTGCAATTGCCAGTTCGTTTTTTTAATGGAAATTGGGTGGTCACGCCGAGTATGCGTATATTTCTGGTCACTGACGATTTTTCCGGTAATACCAACACGGAAAGTGAAAATACCGGAAGACTGAAAAAGCGATTTCAGACCCTGACCGCTCAGATTGGTACACGCCTTCGTTATTCCAATAACCTGGTGTTTAAAGCAAATGCCGGACAGTACTTTCGATTGCCTAATTATGTTGAATTGTTTGGTACCCGTGGTTATATCGGTTCCAATGAAAGTCTACAGCCAGAAGAAGGAATTAATTTCGATGCGGGATATGAATATTCCAAATCTACGAAATCAGAGATTTTGACGCAATTTGTCTGGAACGTATCCTTATATCATTCCATTATTAGCAATGAAATCGTCTATACATTTAATTCTCAAGAAATAGGCATGCCCTCAAACAACTGGTCTTCAAGCGTAAGCGGAATTGAACACCGTTTAGCCTTGGGGCTGTTTTATGATGCTGAACTGTCCTCCAGCACTACCGTGCAATTGCCGATTAACCGTACCGATGCTAAAGAATGGAAACTGTTGCCAGGCCGTTCCTGGCTTATGCAAACCACACGTATGTCATATAACGCATTGCGGTATCAACTGTTTGCCGAGCATGTGTGGGAGTCCTCATACTACATCGACAGTGAACAACGCCTTGCCAGCGGCGTGAAGGCCTTTTTGAATGCAGGGGTCGATGCAAACTACCGCGCACTAAAGCTCAGTTTTGAAATCAATAATATTTTTAATCGTCCTTACAAAGACTACTTCTTCCAGGTAGCTCCGGGGCGTTATGCACTTTTGTCTGTTAAATATCGTTATCAATAGGGGAGTATCAATGAAGTTGAACATGTCGTATCGTTTTCTGGCCATCACCAGTCTATTGTCCGCTGGGGTGATGAGCAGCGCCTGCTTTCATGACGAAGAAGAAGCCCCGTTAACGCCGTCAAAACATTATGCCGCAATCAGTACTCGCGCGGCAGATTACAGCTCTGGCGATATTAGTCTCATCTCGTTTACCGATTACAGTCTGGACAATAAGAACTATCCAAGTGCTTCGGATACCGTAGTGTCCACGCATGGCGAGTATGTCTATCGTATCGGTCGTTTTCAGCAGGACAATATCACCAAGTTTTCGATTTTGGACAGAAACAAGATTGTGTGGCAATACTCCGCCAATGGTCAGAACGAAGAAGAGAGTAACCCATATAAGATGGTATTCAAGAACGATGATGTCGCTTACGTCATTCGCTATGGTCAGCCAACCATCTGGATAGTCGATCCCAATGCCGCAACCTTTACGGACTTCAAAACCGGTGAAATTGATATCAGCGCCTATGGTGGCACAGACGGAATACCAGAAGTCGCAGATGCATTGATTATCAATGACAAGCTATATTTAATTATGCAAAACCTCGACAGAGACAATGTCTGGAAGCCAGGTCAGGCCTATCTCGCAGTATTTGATACAACTGACAACAGCGAAGTCCAGACAAATGACAATGTAGACACGCCGAACGGTGTTGCGCTGAGCGTAGCCAATCCGAGTAAGATGGCCTATAGCTCTGCCAATAACACCATCTATATTGTCGCGACAGGTGGCTATCTGGAAGATTATTCACCAGACTATACCGGTGGTATCGAAAGCGTAAGCCTGAGCGATTATAGCCATCAAGTGGTCATCGATGATGGAGATGCGACCGCGCATCCTTATGGACAGCTAAAAGGATTGGCGGTCTTGAATGACACACGCGCCTACTTTGTTGGTGGACGCGCATGGAATGACAGCGTCGTCCAGGAATTCAATCCGAGCACAGGCGAAGTGGTTGAGACGCCGTTGATAGCAGAAAAAGACATCACCGATATCGAAATCGCGCCGACTGGTGATTTGTGGGTGGGCAACGCCACTGAATCCGGTATCACAATTTTTGACACCGTAGACAATAGCATAAAGGAAGCCTTGATTAGCACAGAACTGGTGCCTATCGATATTGAATTTATTTCCTTTGATACAGTGAGATAGTTAACACAATACATTGCTCTGGGACTGCCGAAAGGCAGTCCCGGTTACTAAGGGAATAGCACTTATTCGTACCTACGTCGCTCCGAATAAAGTAATGATATTGGCTGTGTTGGTAATGCTCAGCTGTGTTAGTTTTGTCGTTTCATTATTTATCGGCAGTAGTACGATTCCGCCGTCGCAGGTGTTCGACGTCTTGATGTATCAGGGCACCGAAGTCAATCAAACCCTGGTCATGGAATTGCGTTTTCCTCGCTCAATGATGGCCTTCACCACTGGTGCCTTACTGGCGATGGCTGGCGTTCTCATGCAGGTGTTGTTGCGTAATCCTTTGGCTGATCCCTATGTGTTAGGCATTTCGGGCGGCGCCTCAATCGCGGCGTTATTTGCGATGCTTATTGGTTTGCCGTCGGTCTTGATTACTGGAAGCGCCTTTGTCGGTGCGCTTGGCGCGATCTTCGCGGTATTTGTTCTCGCTCGAGGTAGAGGCGACTGGACGGTCAATCGCTTGCTATTAACCGGCGTGGTTTTGGCGTCAGGTTGGTTTGCCCTCATCAGTTTTCTATTAGTCATTTCACCGCCTGACAAAGTACACGGCATGTTGTTCTGGCTTATGGGAGACCTCAGCTATGATCGGCCTGTACTTCCTGGTTTGATCATCATGGTATTAGGAATCTTTGTTTTAATGCCGCTGGCGCCTCAACTCAATATCATGATTTGGGGAGATCGACAGGCTACCAGTCTCGGCGTAGATATTCGCGTGTTGCGTTTGGCGATATTTTTTATTGCCTCATTGTTGACAGCAGGTGCAGTTTCACTGGCTGGAGGAATTGGGTTTGTCGGACTCGTCGTACCGCATTTCGTGCGTCTGCTGGTAGGCAACGATCATCGCGTACTGATTCCTGCAAGTGCTTTGGCTGGGGCGAGTCTGCTCATTATCGCTGATGTGGTTGCACGGGTTGTTATGGCGCCTACGCAAATACCGGTAGGTGTATTGACAGCCATGCTCGGTGTACCACTGTTTCTCTATTTGTTGCGCCGGAGCGCATAACATGAGTATCGACGTTCGCGATTTGACGCTACAGATTGGTGAGAAAACCGTGTGTAGAAATTTGTCGCTGACCTTTAGTCACGGTGAGCGTTGGGCAATATTGGGTGTCAATGGGGTAGGGAAATCGACGCTTTTACATGCCTTGATCGATACGCAGGCGGAAAGCGCCAGCCATATTTTTATCGATGGACTTTGCCTCTCCGACTATAAGGCTCATCGCCGAACTCTGGCACAAAAAACAGGCCTGTTACTTCAGGAATACAGCTATAGTTTTCCGTGTACCGTTCTGGAAGCGGTCATGATAGGACGACATCCCTATAACACCAGTTGGGTTGGTGATAGCAAGGAAGACGAACATATTGCGCAAAACGCCTTGCGCCAAACAGGCATAGGGCATTTACGAAATCGCTATGTCGATACCTTGTCCGGTGGTGAAAAAAGGCGTATGAATCTGGCGACTCTGTTAACGCAGAGTCCCGACTATATGTTGCTCGATGAGCCGACGAATCACCTCGATTTACACGCTCAGGTAGAAATGCTGGAGTTGATCACTACCATTTCAACGGATGCGAATCAGGCCGCAATTATGGTTATGCACGACGCCAATCTCGCCAGGCGTTATTGTGACAAAGCATTAATGCTTTTTGGGGAAGGAAAATGTTTGGCAGGTGATGTTTCCGAGATTATACAGGCTGAACAATTGCAACAGCTTTATGGCTGTGAGATTCACACCTATGAAGTACAAGGCCGACAAGTGTTTTTGCCAATATGAAATTCACGCTACTGTTAATAGCCATTTTGATCAGTTTGCCGACGACTTTACTGGCGGAGATAGTTGTTACCGATGATGCGGGGACTGTGCTTACATTGGATAAGACGGCGACACGAGTGGTTAGTTTATCCCCCGGCCTTACCGAAATGCTATTTGCGGCCGGTGGCGGCGAATACATAAAAGGCGTGGTCAGTTATAGTGATTACCCAGAGGAAGCCAAAGCGCTACCGCAAGTAGGTGGCTATAATAACATCGACATTGAAACCATCGTCAGCATGAAGCCAGATCTTGTCGTGTCGTGGAAAAGTGGCAATCCGCCACTGCAAATCAGCAAGCTACAGTCGCTCGGTTTGAATGTTTTTATCAGTGAGATGCGAGAATTCGACGATATCCCTCGTACGCTTACACAACTCGGAACGATAATGGGAACTGAAAGCCATGCCCTAAAAGCGGCGAAGGAGTTCACTACCCAATTGAATGCCTTGCGCGCGCAATACAATCCTGAAAATACGCAGCCAAAATCCGTCTATATACAAATATGGAATGATCCCTTAATGTCGATTAATGGCGATCACCTAATTTCACGTATAGTGGGATTGTGTAATGGCAAAAACATTTTTCAAAATGTGCAGACGGTCACGATTACGCTTGACGCCGAAACGATTATTAAGGAAAACCCGGACGCCATAATTGCCACCAGAGAGGGCGAGCAAGGAGAACAATGGTTGTCACGCTGGCGTGGCTGGCCGTTTCTAAAAGCGGTTAAACAAGGGGAGCTGTATATGGCAAACCCAGATCACCTGGTGCGGCATACGCCACGTATCATTAACGGTATTAAACAGGTCTGCGGAATGTTACAAGCAGCGCATTAGTACGAGGACGTGTTTCCTATAACTCCACGCCTTTTTGCGCTTTGATGCCAGCCTTATAGGCATGTTTGATTTCACGCATTTCAGTTACGGTATCGGCGACTTCGATCAGACCTTCGGGCGCACCGCGACCGGTTAATACTACGTGTTGCATTACCGGTCGTGCCTGTAAGACCTGAATGACTTCATCTAGCGGTACATAGTGCATCTTAAGCACAATATTCATTTCATCAAGTATGACCAGATCATATTCTGGATCTTGCAACATGCTTACGGCCTTATCCCAAGCCTTACGCGCTGTTGCGACATCTCGTTCGCGATTCTGTGTTTCCCAGGTATAGCCTTCGCCCATCACGTTGTAATCGACTTCGGGGAAACGACGGAAAAAGCTTTCTTCACCGGTAGAGAAAGATCCTTTGATAAACTGCACCACGCCGACACGCATGTCATGTCCCAGTGCCCGTGCAACCATGCCAAAGGCCGAGCTACTTTTGCCCTTGCCATTACCCGTATGCACGATGATGATGCCACGCTCGTCCTGCGCACGTGCGATCCCCGCGTCGACAACTTCTTTACGACGAACCATACGATCTTTGTGGCGTTGATTCAGGCCTGAGTCACTCATGCAAACCTCCAGGTAAAACGAAAGACGAACGGTGAGGGTGCATGTTACTGGGTTTAAACAGGGCTTACAAGCGACAGCTGTTGTAAGTCGAAAACTAAACGGGGAGTGCAGAACCCTCCCCGTTAGAGGTAAACCACAGAGCAAAAAGAGAATACATTTTACAGGTCAATATGGTCGCCTTTTATCGCAGCGAGTACATTGATTTCGCCGTTTAAATCGTTGACGATTTTGTTGTCATGTACCGATGTTGGAGCGCTCAACAATGCGATCAAAGTCGGATCTTTTGCGCGTTTTGTGTCGGTATTTCTGCTTGCAACGGTAATTCCGGGCCCCTTAGTTTTCCCGGTCGCCGTTGCAATATTATCTTGATATGCGTATTCAATTTCCGCGACGCTTACAAGACCAGCGACGGTAATTGAATAGATACCAGGGGTACAGCCATCTAAACTGGCATCCCACTTTATCCCAAGTGTCTTAGATCCATTTTCCAGGCCATATGAAATCAGGTGGCTCGGTGCGGCAGATATTAATTCGATGTTTTGAGTATTAAGGGACAAAACCCAATTACCAGGATTGTTCTTCCAGGTATGTTCACCCAATTGGTAGGTAAATTTCGTAGTATCAGTAGCAGGATCATATAGAACGTCAATTAGCGATACAGAATGTGCGGATGACGATGGGTATTTTGTGTCCTCGATGGGAGATGCAACTACACTTTTGAGAAGAAGAAGTGCTAAGAAAACGAAGCCGACTACCGAGCGTATGATGCTAGCAATACAAATCATAAGCGAATACCTGAACTACAGTGCGACATCCGTTCCAGCAATTTGGGACAGCTCTCCATTTTAAATGTCAGGATATCCGTATGGGGAGTTAGCTGTGCTACTAATTCATTTCAAATTACATGAATTAAATGTGATCGACAACACATTCTTTGTAAACATCAATGAACATTGTGCTCAGTGAATTACGTTACATAAAATTACACAATGGATTTCGCCAATGATAGGTATTGTGCACAGGCGTTTAATGGAGATGGATAAGAATGGAAATAGAAAAAGGGGAGCGCAAGGCGCTCCCCAATCAATAGGCATAGTAGTTTTAGTGCCCCATGTTGTTTATCTGGTCGAAAATATCTTTCGCAATCAGTAACTGGTCACGAGTGAAGCTAAATTCATTAGCCACTAGATACTCGCCCCAGGCTAGCAGTACGGGTTGTAAAATGGCGTAATTGTTAGTCAAACCGTATCCAGCCATTTGGTTGAACTCCGTTGCCAACAACTGTTTCTTCAGTAAGTCGACTGCAATACTAGAGCGGTTTGATAACACATCGAAGGCCTCGACATATTCCAAACCGTCAGTAAACTGAAATGGTTCAACGAGATGATATGACTCGATCGCGAAGATATGATTTTTCAGGCTGATGGCATCTATCTGCGCACGACCCTTGCCTTTGATCGCAACACTTAATTGATGCTTCCAAAAGCCAATGGTGCGACCTTCACCTGGAAGACTAAATCCATCGCCATCTGGATCTTCTGTATTCAAGTCATTGAGAATGTCGCCTGTATTCAGATGAAAGCAGAAATTGACATCCGAAATATTAGCGTTTTGAACAGTAACAGAAACCGTCTTGCCTACGCAGGCGCTCATATAAGAGGCAAGTACCTCGTTAAAATCGTCAATAAAGGTATTGTCCTGAATGACTACGTTATAGTCACCGGCAAGTAGACCGTTGAAATGATAACTACCATTGGCATCGGTAAACGCGGTAGCGACAACATTTCCTGCTGCATCGACCAGTTCAACGGTAACATTGGCGAGTAAAGGCTCATCGGCGTCTAGATAGGAGCTGAAATTTGCATCGACATAGACACTGCCATCTATCGAATAGGTATCGGCACTGATGATAGTATCACCTGGGCCTTGAGTGGTACCTATAGCATAGTAGGTTCCGCCCTTGACCGAGTAGTCAATATCGGCAACGCCTACTTGTCCGGCAACCGTAATTGAATAGAGTGCAGTGGTTCCCTTGTCCTGTCCTGCATCCCATTTTATGCCCACTACGCCTGTTGTAGGGTCAAGGCCATAGGAAATCAAATTATCAGGAGACACTGATACCAGCACAACGTCGTCTAGATTGACAGCCAACACCCAATGGCTGAGATCTTTCTCCCATGACTGAGCCGTCATTTGATAAGTAAATGTCGTGGTATCGCTAACGGGATCATAGACGACATCCACAAGTGATGCAGACCAGCCAACCTGTGAAATATCTCGTTCTTCAAAGCTGGGTGCCGCTGAAACATTCAACGAAATAAAATATATGAAGAAAAACAACGCTACTGCAAATCGTGATACGGTAGGATACAACTTCATAAAGAATACCTGAACTGTACTGCAGCTTCCGTTCTGGCATTTAAGATACAGCTCTCCATATTAAATATCAGGATTTCCGTATGGGGAGTTAGCTGCGTGATGACGTGAGCTAAGTTACCCCAAGATTGTGTGAACTACAACACGATATTTGTAAACATGCATAAATGAAAAAATGAATTTGTAACAGACTATATGGCAGATTGAATTATCAATGGAGCGCCGGTTTCATGTTTAGCTTGCGAACGAAGAGGTAAGTTTTTACCGCCATCGAATGATTATTTTCTATTATTTTGAAACCCTTTCAAAAGTTATAAATTGCTTTGCGTCGCTAGTCGTTTTGTTCTACAGAAGCAGGACTTAGAAAGTCTGGGCTGTCGTCCAACGTCATGCCATTTTTCTTGTGTAACGTATGACGCGGGAAAAAGTGCCCCATATCATTGATAATTATTTTCGCCACATTGAGGCTTAGTGATATGCTGCCTGACCATAATATGTTGAACAAACAAAGACATTAAAGTAATTAATTAGGTGTTATGGCTAACTTATTGAGATAGGGGGCTATATGAGAATTTTGCTGAGTCTTTTGCTTAGTGGTCTGAGTTCATCTGTACTGGCTTCCGAAGTTTCGGTGCCGCATGCGTTTGAGAAGAATGCACCGGCAGTCGCTGATGAGGTCAATGAAAATTTCAATGCGCTAGCTGAGGGAATTAATGACAACAACAGTCGCCTGGGTGGTGTCGAAGCCCGCGCCACTGAGAATCAGGCGGCAACAGTAAATAACCAACAGGGTATTACGGCGAATAAACAAAACATTCAGAAGAATACCGATGCTATAGCTAACAATAAAGCAGACATCAATGCGCAGAATGCAAAAATTGATGCCTTGGGAATTGATCCTTTAGGTGCCAGTCTTTCACGTCAGTTAACAGGTCTGGTCGCCGTGTTTTCTAATGGAGTTGATGTAACCGGTGATGACAATACCTTATTTCTTCAAGAACTCAACGTCGGTGACAGCATAAAGATCGCCGATCATATTGCTAAGGTAGTCGCGCTTAGTACCAATAAGCTGCTGACTATCGATCCACCACATCCCTCAGGTGCAGTGAACGCCAATGCCTATACCGATGAAAATTTGCTTACACTGAGAAACAGTGCGGATGCGACCAAGTTAATCGTCGATAAGTCTGGGGCGATGATGCGACGGATTGCATATGCAAGAGGTGAGCTATCAGACGGACTGGATAGCGGACAGATTCCAGGACGACTTCTAACTTTTAAAAAGCAGTTTGATAAGGATACTAGTGTTGTTCGTATAGGTTACTCTGATAGTTTTCGAGTGTACGGTCACGGAAAAGCCTGTCAATGGGAGTTGCGTGTAAACGGTGTGTCATGTCCGGGCGCACCGCTGCACTATGCATTGCATGTTTCCAATAGTGCCGGAGATATCAGTAACCATCATCGGCAGGGTTCAGTTTTTGGTTATTGCGAAGGACTGGATGCCGGCGTACATGAAATTCAGGTGTGGGTTGGGCAAGCACCTGGTTATAGCGGATCAGATTGTGCGACAGGTTGGAACACCACCTGGACGCTTGAAGCCGAAGAGGTTTTGAAATAACACACGGTAACGCAGCGTCGATGTCCTTCGTTTTGGACATCGACCGGTGTGCTGCTATTTTTCCTTCTTGTGCTCACCAGAAAGCACCTATTCATCATTTCAGCTTCCATTAGAGGCCACTAGAACATAGCAGTCAATCTGAGCCAGTCTAATGCTAAAAGGCGATATGGTACAGACTGGGAAACGGTTTTTCGCCGTCGAAAAGCATAACCAGAATTTATGCTTGAATATGACAACCCGTTTCACGATGATGTTCTCATAAATCAAAGACAAGTAACGCGTTTTCATACGCAAAGGAGACAAGCATGTCAGCCCACGAAAAAATCAATTACGTCGAGTTTCCGGCAAAGGATCTTGAGAAGGCCAAGCAATTTTTTCACAATGTCTTTGGTTGGAAATTTGTCGATTACGGCAACGAATACACAGCCTTCTTCCAGGCAGGCCTGGACGGCGGTTTTTTTAAATCAGACAAAACCGTGTCGACCGAAAGTGGTAGCGCGCTCGTCGTGTTCTATTCTGAACAACTGGAAGACACGCAGGCCAAGATCTTCAATGCGGGTGGGAGCATAGTAACCCCTACGTTCTCTTTTCCCGGCGGTCGTCGTTTTCACTTTGCGGACCCCAATGGCAATGAGTATGCGGTATGGTCGGACAAGGCTTGAGGCGCTCAAGATGCATTTTCTGTTAGTGTTTCGATTGGAGGTAGGTTTTCGATGAAATCTGTTTTTATTGCCTTCTATCTACTTACCATTGCGTCGTTTGCCCTGGCTGATTCCACGTCACCTTATGTTGGACAGGAACAACGAGAGATCAAGGCCCTGTCTCCGCAAGAAGTCGAAGGCTATCTTACGGGTAAGGGCCTGGGCTATGCCAAGGCGGCCGAGTTGAATCACTACCCCGGACCTAAACATGTGCTGGAAATCGCACAAGATCTCGCACTTACCGAAATGCAAATTACACAAACCCAGGCAATCTTCGATGAAATGCAGACGAAGGCTGTCGATTTAGGCAAGCAACTCGTCGACAAAGAAAAGTCCTTGGACCAACTTTTCGCCAACGGCGCTATCGACGCAAAGCAACTAAATACATTGGTATCCGCAATCGGCGAGCTACAAGCAAAGATACGATATGTGCATTTACAGGCGCATTTAAAACAAAAGACCGTACTCAACCAACATCAGATTCATCGCTATGATCAGATTCGAGGATATGGTGCACAGGGGAGTGGACACGAGCATAGCCATTTCCATTAGAACTGAAATTTGTAGCAAACAGGCCAGTTATTTTCTAGTGTACTGAGCTTTACTCGGTAAGTTACATTCCAACAGGCGCTCCATTCTGAGTGCTTGCCTACGCATCTCTAGCCAAGGTCGTACAGAACAACGGCTTTGAAGACTATATGTTCTGGACCAACGGACCTGCGGCTCAATCCGTTAATTACCTGCATTTTCATTTAGGGGTGAACTGGTTCGGGAATTATCTTACAAATCCTTGGATAGCTGATAGTGAAGATGCGTTTATACCGGCTGGATTGAGTTACTTGTAGTTATACTACAGATTCGGTATAACCTTGACATCGTCGTTGAATATAGCCCCTACACAAAAGTGAAAGCCATGTATTACAAAATAAAATTCGTCGTAGTCTTTTTCTTTGTCGCCGTTCTTGGTTGTTTTCATTCCGAATCAGACACCGACCTACCGTCGACGAGCTTTCCCCAGAAATGGACTGACTATGCGTTCTCCGACTTTAGTTTGAGCGATGAATACGTCTACTGGGAAACCCGACTGGGAGAAGTCATTGGAGACGAATCAGGCCGGAATGAGCCGGATCTCGTACTGGGTTCTTTCGACCTGGCCACCTTCAACAACCTGAGTGACGTCCAAAAACTAGCCTTATCAAATGCGGATTCAGAAATCGGATTTGCGGCTCAATGTCTACCGGGATATTGCCCAGTCTACGGCGTCGCAATAAAAGGTGATACGGCGGTCGTGATTTCGACAAAGGAAGAGCTTTTAGCCTTCCTCGGAGAAATAGACTCAACTGCCGAGCTTGCAGTTTGGCTATGGGCAAATGAGTATTCCGCAAAATTCTACAAACTCACCGATGCAGGCTATGAAGTGATCGTGGCGTGGGATACACATTGCCAATTGAAAGGCGAAGACCTGGTATTTGTTGACAAAGCTGGCGTAATCACAAAACAACGGATGATTTCTACGGAGAGTTATGAATCGTGTGCATAGCCTACGACTGCCCATACTGAACTTCTCACTTGAATTCTCTCTACCAAAAGTTGCGTCCAAATCTGAGCAGACTTAGCTATTCACAAACATGAAAATTGATTTCCTCGTCAACCACCCACACTTCATCGAGACCTTGGCCCCGCCCATCACACAACACTGGCAGCCCATCGTGCACGATGAAACCCTGGACACCCGCAAGGCCAAACTCAGAACGCATATGAACGAACGCGATCTTCCCATCGCCTGGGTCGCGTACGAAGGATCAACAGTTTTCGGAACCGCTTCACTGCGTGTGAACGATCTCCCTGGATACGAACATCTTACTCCCTGGCTCGGTGGCGTATTCGTGTTACCACAATATCGAGGCAAGGGAATCGGTGCTGCACTTTGCACCGCTGTCGAACATCACGCCGCGAATGTTACCGGTATTTCACGCCTCTATCTGTTTACGCTAGATCTAGAATCTTGGTACCAACACATGGGCTGGCAAACGATGGAAACCTGTACCTGGTGTGATCAAGACGGCGTGATCATGCTCAAAGACCTGAACACACCCTCAAGCGGTTAAAATTCACCCAACACCCATCATTGAATAAACCCCCCATATAGGCGATAGTAGAACCCAGGCTAAAAACTACATCCAAAAACAGGGTCGTTTATGAGATACGGGTTACGCCAGTTGCTAGGGATAGTCGCTATTTGCGCCTACACCCATGCACACGCCGACCCACTCGATAACACCCGCGCAAACTGGCGCATCCAAACCGGCACCTACCTCCAATACGAACAAGCCCGCGAAGAAACTCTGCACGAACTACGCAACCACGGCCCCGGTTTTGGTCTGGTGGCACAGCTACAACGAAACGGCGCATCTAATACGCATACCTTGCGTTTCGATCTACCCATCGGGGTAACATTCGACCGCTATGCCATCCCCGCAATCAGTCTGCGCTATGGTCTGGTGGGTGAGGGCTATTGGCGCATCAATCACAAACTCGCGCTGGGTTATTTCGGTGGGATGACGGTGCGCAATCGATTGTTTCCCGAGTGGGATGATTCACATCTGTATTGGATGTCGGACTGGAGTGTCGGACCGGCGTGGTCGTTTACGCTGCCGCGCTACACACGTTATGAATCCTTCGGCCACCTGGCCATGTTGTCGTTTATCTCGCGCTCACCACAAAAGCGCACCAACAAACTCGATAGTGTCGTCACCCTCAAGGGATTTTTTCGGACACCACAAACCGGTTTGGCGCTGCAAACCCTACTCGATGTACAAATAGCCACCCTCGGTATACGCCGACGACCCGCTGCGAATCAACATTGGCTATGGGAATATCGCCTGGAATTTGCGCGCACCAGTGAGACGCTAAACTATGTCGAGGTGCGACATCAATTGGGAGGGCAATATGTTTTCTAACTGGCGTATCGTGCCCTTACTCTTGATGGCCTCATTGCAATTGGTCGCCTGTGTCGGCGAAGAGCCCTTAAAGCTGGCCTACAATAGTGACCCCGTGGTTTTGAGTGACGACTGGACCATCGACACACCTGAATCACAAAACATCGACGCCAAT
Source organism: Gammaproteobacteria bacterium (assembly GCA_029881255.1). Lineage (NCBI taxonomy): Bacteria > Pseudomonadati > Pseudomonadota > Gammaproteobacteria > Gammaproteobacteria bacterium. The sequence continues at coordinate 153,576 of JAOUMY010000012.1, forward strand.
GCCATCGAACAAGTCTATCGTCGCTTTTTCTCCGACGATGAGTTTTACAACGGCATATCCTTGCTCGTGATTCGCAATGGCGTACTCGTGGCCGAAGGCTATGCGCGAGACTATCGCGACCGCACTGATTATGAAGCCATCCAATCGGCGACCAAGAGCGTGAGCTCGATGCTGACCGGTATCGCCCTCGACGAGGGAATTATCAGTTCCCTCGATCTGACATTGAACGACATCTACCCCGAAAAGTTTGATAGCAGCAGCGACAAACAATCCATCACCTTGCATCAATTGTTGACCATGTCCTCCGGCATCGACTTCGACAATAGTCGTTTTACCGTGGAATTCCTGGCCGACAAACCCAATGACACCATCCGCTACATCCTCAACAAACCGATGTACAACACACCGGGCGCAGAATTTTACTATCGCGATGCCGACCCGCATCTATTGAGTTATGCCATACAAAAACGCTCGGGCCAGACCTTGGCCGCCTACGCGCAAAGCAAATTATTTACACCGCTGAATATCACCAACTACCAATGGCTACACGATCACACCGGCATTACCTATGGTGCCTATGGCATCTATCTCACACCACGGGATTTCGCCAAGCTCGGGCAACTGATGTTACAACAAGGGCAGTGGAACGGCGTACAGATCATTCCCGCGACGTGGGTGAGCACGAGTACCCAAAAACAAATCGACAAGACCGACACCAACCCCGACACCAGGAATTTTGACTATGGTTACTACTGGTGGCTGATACCCAGCCTCAACGCCTACACCAGCTGGGGACACGGCGGTAATTTTACGGTGGTGGTACCGGATAAAAACCTGGTCGTGGTACTCACCAGTTATCCGTATTCCGGGCATGATGCAGGGACAGTGCTTGGGGAGTTGTTGCCGTTGGTGGAGATTTTGGTGGTGGGGGCGGGGTAGGTTGGTTGAATTTTGTGCAGGCAATTGAGTGAGATTCGACTTCAGTTCTCGATATAAACCTGTCTCAGAGGATTTGCATGTAAGTAGCGGCTTCGGGCTAGTATTTTTTAGGGGTTGAAGCATTCAATTCGACCTAGACCGAGTGGTTTGTTTGGCTTATATTTGGTTGGGTTTTGGGTGGACAGATCTAGACAGTTGAAGCCTAGATGTAGACATGAGATGACCAGATATAGGCATTTGGGATAGATGTAGGGATGCCGCAAATAAAGATGTTATAAGGCGAAAATAGGCCGTGCCGCGTAGAAAAGAATTGAAGGGAGTAGCATCAGGAATCGCTAGTAGCTTCTGCTCGCGCAACAACGATGTTGATGGTTACTGGGCAATGGGAGTCCTATATAAATTAACAAGAGACTCCGAAATGAATGAGTTTAATTTGGAACTTTTGTCTGGTAAATCCGTTCCAGAGTTTCAACATAGCAAACGCATTGCTGCTCCCTATACCGAATATTTGTTTCAACAACTTGGCAAGCGAGGCTTTGCTGAGCATCAAGTAGCAAAATTGGTAATTGCGGTGAGATTTAATGTCGCGCCAACAGCGACTCAGATTATGTTCAAAAGCACATGGGGAGAGCCATATGTATGCCGTGTAGCAATTACCGACGATATGGGGAAGGAGCACTCACGAGAGGAGCGCGGCTGGTGTGGAGTTCATAATCCGAGCAAAGAACACAGGAGTACGAGGCGGTATGCCTTATAACAATGTGTTCAAGTTCGCTACCTTCGGTCGCTGGGACGCGCCAAAAGCGGCGCGCCCCTTAACACAACGTTGAGGCTGTAGAAAAATCCCATTTTCGCTTTTTTAACTGATAAACTGGCAGCGCGCATAGGGAGACATGCTGATGCCGAAATTCGAAGACTATAATTACGATCAAACATCGATGGTAGTAGTTAATTTCAAGGATCAACTACAGCCAGGGACGTTTGAATTCACCATACATTATCTTCTCGACGAGAAACTTGACCTGTCGATATTTTATCCCCGCTATCAAAACGATGACGGTGGACGTCCTGCTTACCATCCGGCGATTTTGTTAAAGATTATTTTGTTTGCCTACTCAAAGGGCATCACCTCAAGCCGTGAGATACAGTGGTGTTGTGAGCATAATATTATTTTCAAGGCGCTATCTTGCGATAGCGTTCCACACTTCACTACCATTGCGGCC